>JBDLJL010000014.1:0-48207 GCA_039714415.1 Bacteroidota bacterium | reverse complement strand
GTGAGATAACAGACAAAAGTGGTTATTTTTAATAAAATTGCTTAAATTTGTATAAAACGATTAAAAATGTTAGCATTAAGAGGAACATATAAGAATGGATATATTAAGTTGGATCGCCCAATTAAAACGGATAAGTCGTTAAAGGTTATTATAACATTTATTGATGAGGAGATACTACTTAATAATCTACCCGATGAAGAAAAACAAAAGAAAGAGATAATTGATTTAAATAAGTTTTCATTTTTACAATCAATTGAGGCGAGTAAAAATTTTAAAGGATCCTTTAGTGATAGTTTAATAGAAGAAAGACGACAGGAATTATGAATATTTTTTTAGATACATCCTCACTTCTTAAACTATACCATAATGAAAAGGGCACAAAAGAACTCATTGAATTAATTTCGGGGAACTTTGAAAAGATTTACTTATCTGAAATCGCAAAAATTGAGTTTAGCTCTGCAATCTGGAAAAAAGTTCGCTCAAAAGAATTTAAGAAAGAAGGAGCGAAACAGGTAATTGCTTTCTTTGAGAAAGATTTTGGGAATTACCAATGGATATCTGTTCAAACAGTAATTATTAATTCTGCAAAAGAATTAATAAAACAATACGGAAATAATAGCCTGAGAACCCTTGATGCAATACAGCTTGCTTGTGCAATATCTGTAAAGAATAAAGTTGATTTGTTCAAAACAGCTGATAAGGTTCTGAATAAAATTTTAAATTTAGAGAACCTGAAAACAGAATAAATTAAATATAGAATACAACCAAGTAAAAATACATTGATTAAATAACCTTCCATTTAATGAAAAAAAATTTAATTATTTCACTTGCATTTTCACTAATGCTTTTACCTTTTATTGATGCCTGTGTTCAACCACATGATTCATTAGCGAATGAAGATGTTGCTACGGTCACAGAAAAATCGCTTAGAATGGAATATGGTATTCCGGTTGATTCATTTAATATTTTAGAAAGCAGGATAAAACCTAATATGAGCTTGTCCGTTTTATTAGGAAGTTTGAATTTATCAGGTAATAAAATCCAGGAAAGTATAAAAAAAGCTGCATCTGTTTTTGATGTACGAAAAATCAGGAGGGGGAATATTTACAAAGTTTTTTCTTCAAAAGATACTTTAGAAACTGTAAACTACCTTGTTTATGAGCAGTCGCAAACTGATTATATTGTTTTTGATTATACTGATTCGTTAGAAGTTATAAAAAATCAAAAGAAAATTGAACATGAAGTTAAAGTTGCTAGTGGAACAATTGAAAGTTCTTTGTGGTTAACTATGACTGAAAATGACATTAATCCATTGTTAGCTATGGAGTTATCTGATGTGTATGCATGGACAATTGATTTTTTTGGTTTACAAAAAGGCGACCAATTTAAAGTTTATTACCAGGAAGATTTTGTTGACAATGAATCCGTGGGTTTAGAAAAAATTTATGCTGCATGGTTTAAGCATAATGGGCGCGAAATTTATGCTATTCCGTTTTATCAGGATAGCGTAATGAGCTTTTTTGATGTAGATGGTAACAGCCTTCGGAAAGCTTTTTTGAAAGCCCCGTTAAAATTTAGCCATATAAGCTCAGGGTTTTCACATTCTCGTTTGCACCCTATTTTAAAAATAAGAAGGCCGCACCATGGTGTTGATTATGCCGCCCCAATGGGTACACCAGTACATGCAATTGGTGATGGTACAATCCTTAAAGCCCAATATAGTGGTGGGGCAGGGCATTATGTAAAAATTAAACATAACAGTATTTATACTACCGGATACATGCACCTTTCAAAATATGGAAAAGGCATAAAACCCGGTAAATTTGTAAAACAAGGTGAAATTATTGGTTATGTGGGCAGTACAGGGCTATCAACCGGGGCACATCTTGATTTTAGGGTGTGGAAAAACGGGCAAAATATTAATCCGCTTAAATTAGAAGCACCTCCTGTTGCCCCAATTCATGCAGAACGTATTGAGTTTTTTAATCAAGTAAAAAATATTTGGGTTGAAAAATTAAGGGAATAGAACAGCTATCCTGTTTTTTATACCCATTGAAAAAGCTGTTGCATTCGGGCCAGTCTTTAAAGCAAAAAATGAACGTCATTACGAGTCCCAAGTCCCAGAAAAGGGGCCACAAAGCGATATGACAACGAAAACTCACGCAAAGCCGCAAGGACGCAAAGAAAGAAAATGTATTTTTGGCGTCTTAGCATGATAATTAGCTAATTATCTATAAAATACGAATAGTTGTCATTAGTATGTGTATACCTACGTGTTATATTTGGGGGATTACTTGCGTGAGGGCTTCGCCGTTCCTTCACTTCGTTTGGAATGACGCCTTTTCGGACAGCCCCAAATGAACAAACCCTCCTATCTGGTAAATTACATGATAGAGAGGGTTTGATGAATATAAACCTAAAAACTACAATTTAAACTCGCATAAAAATATTTTATTAAACATATCCAAATGAGGACTTTAATCAAATGAAAGTACTCTTTCATTTCAAATATTATCATTATTCGTTCAGTATCCAATTTTTTTGAATACCAAGCTAGGTTTCGTTCTACGATTTATGTGTATTTATTGACCTGTAGGCCGCTATACCAAATGGTAATAAAGTAGTTACTACAATTAATATACGGGCAAGATTACAGAATACAATACAATAAAAGTTTTCTTCAGCACCAGCTGCACATGCTGTACATCCAATCACAACTAAAAGGAAATAATCGATGAAAAGGATAACAGAAAACGCCAATACGAGCATTAATATTTTTGCTTTCATATCATTGTAATTTTAAGTTAACTGATGGAACACCCTCAGTTTCAATTTTCCCATGGGAGAATTTCCTGATAGGGAAGTTTTATAATTTTCAAAACATACAGCCTATACTCCTTATAATCACAAATTTACGAAGAATCAGCATGTTTTACAAGAAATCATACGTGATTGAACTCATACAATAATGTGACATTTATCACAGGTTCAGTTGGGTTTACTTTTATTTTGCTAAAATTAATAAACCCCTCTAATTAGTTAAAATAACTAAAAAGAGGGGAGTGGAATATATTTTTATTTATAGAGAATTTTATTACATGGTCCATTCGTTATATGAACCATCATAAACTTTTACTTTAGGATACTTTAGGATTTCTTTTAATACAAAATACATGTGACTTGCCCTTAATCCTGTTTTGCAGTATAGGATTACCTCTTTATTTGATGTTACCCCGGCTTTTTTAAATAATGCCTGCAAACTTGCTTTATCCTTAAAATTATGTTTATCGGTAACCAGTTTTTCAAATGGTATATTCACTGCATTACCAATTTTACCTTTATTATAATACTCCGCTTTTCTGGAATCAACTATAATAGAGCTACTTATCTTTGATTTCACATAACTTTTACTTGCCAGGATGCTTTTATTAACAGTTGGTGTAAATGTTGCTTTTTTTACGGATGGTTTAACTTTTGTTAGCGGTCCTCTTGCAGCACGCCATGCAGTCATTTGACCATCTAAAATTTTAACATTTTTTGCCCCTAAATAGGTTAGTATCCAATAAACCCTGCCTGCGTTCATACCCGACTTACAATAAAGAACTATTTCAGAGTCTCTGCTAATTCCATTTTTGCCAAAAATTGCAGCCATTTCAGTAGAGCTTTTCATAAAACCCTTGTCTGATTTTTCAAGGCTGTTTTTGTCTACATTTACGGCACCTTTAATATGTATTTTTGCATAATCAGATGCTTTTCTTGTATCAACAATGATAACTCCTTTTTTAGCTTTAAGCTCTTTTGCTGTGATAAGTTTTTGAGCAAAAGCTGTTTGACTAAGCAGCAATGATACAAGAACTACACTTAAAATCAATTTTAGATTCTTCATTTTTTTTATTTTTAATTGATAATCATTTTTTTTCCTTTTTCAACTAAAGGTGTTCTCTAAAAATTCAAAATTTGAGGCTTTCAATTTTTTTAATGCTCGATTTTACTTCTGTAAATGAGTGTCTTAAAAAAATTGTATAACGATGAAGTTTGGATTTTTAGAGGTTGCCTAAAACTTAACCTGTAATTGTACTAAAATAGCATCATTATTAATTTCAGCACCTTTTTCAGCTTTGTACTGATAGTTGAGCTGTAACCTTGTCCAGTCATTAAAGAAATAATTAACACCAAAAGTGTACATATACAAGTTGTTGTCGTCAATTGCATTATCGGTATCAAAAAATTCCCATTTTACAACAGGTTGTAACATAAATGGGGTCATGTACATTGCCTGAACATAGGCACCACTGCGCTTGTCTCCAAGGGTTAAAGGATCAGACCCACAACCACCACCGGCAGCACGGTTATAATCACCTTCATCATAAATATATTCACCTTGTAGAAGAAACTCACCAAATGCAAGTTCAATTTCACCTGCATAAGATATTCTTTCAAGATCGTCAGTATTTGGGAACCCATAACGGAAACTACCACCAACACTTAAAAAATCAAGAGGTTTATATACAACACGACCAATAAAATCTTTTTTGGTATTATTATCTTTTATTCCAAGACCTCTTCCGTTCATGATTGCCATACTGTATTTAATAGCAGTTTCATTATCACCACCAAGCATCATTAAACCCATATCACGTTGTGGGGCAACAATTTGGTCTGATACCATAGCGCGGGAGATTGTATGTAGTTTTGAACATGAGGTATTAACTTCCTGACCAAAAGGTTGTTTAAACGAACCCATTGAAAATTTTGCCCATTTGAAGCGTTTATATGAAATAAATGCATCAAGTAAATATGGATAGCCTGACTGGCTTACAAAAGCACTGTTTTCCATTACTACATAATATGAAAAATCGTAAGGAATATTGCCTGTTACACCAATACGCGCACGTTTAAATTTAAAGGTGTTTGTTGCCGGGTCAGTCATGTGGTATTCATATTGGGGTTGTATAAACCCAAATACTTTCACTTTGCCTTCATCACCCTCATCATCGGAAGGATCTTCGCAACCCTGTGCTCTTAACACTTGAGGTGATAAGATAAAAGCAAAAGAAATTAAAATTAAAAGTAATTTTTTCATATGTATCGTTTTTAATTATTTGAATTTATTCGTAAAAGCTTCCCGTTATTAAACGAAACAAGCTATTAGTACTAAGGCTGTTGGCAGATGAAACAGTCCTGCTTATCGGAACTTGTTTCATTATTATTTATGTTTGTTAGTTTTATAAGCTTAAAAGAAATTAAACCGGCGGGATACCGCCGGTTTAATTTATAAGTGTTAATAATTATTTAGTAACAAGAGGAAAATCTTTAGGAACAGTAGCAGACCATTTATTTGATGTCCATGCAGGATTGCTATTGTATATACCATTCATTCCAAATGTCATACTTTTTGCAGTATAACCTAATACATTTAAATAAGCAGTAATAACTGCTGAAGTTTGGCCTGTGTAGCAATAAGTAACTATAGTTTTGCTCGGATCAAGATTATAAATCAGATCATCAGCAATAGTTAAAGGCTGAATACGTAAAGCTCCTTCAATATGACCAAAACCTGTATAATCACCATCACTAAAATAATTGTTAATAAAATAGTTTCCAGGACTGTTTAATGTATTAGTTCCTGTTTCGGTTTTAAATCCTGCAGCAACTACTGCTTCAACTCTTGCTTTAAGAATTGCTTCTCCATCTGTTCCACTTTCGCTTAAAACAGGGGCATCATATTTTACATTAGCAGGTGCAGCGGCACTAGTCCAGTTAGCATGTCCGTCAGCTTCATTTCCGATTTTAGCTGTCCAGCTATCAGTTGTTGAATTCCAACCACTCATTCCCCATTTTAGGGCTTTTGCTTTAGGATAGCCATAAAGTCTAAGTAAAGAAGTAGCATAACATGCTGTTTGTCCAGAATAACAAACAACTAAAATATTTTTATCACCCGCGTTTGTTGCTGCGGTTAAAATATCTGTAAATACAACATTTACAGCACCATCAATATGTCCTGCAGCAAAAGCATCAGCACTTCTAATATCCATAATGTAATAAGGGGCTACGTCAGCAGCAGCAGCAGGTGCCATAACAAATTTTGTGGTTCCCTCATACATTATCACGTCGCTAAGATCCATATGATTGGCAGTTAAATACTTTGTTAAAGTAGTAAATGCGGGTTCAACAGTTTCTTTATCTTTACATCCTGTAAAAATAAACGTTGGTACTAAAAACAGTACAATTAAATAAATCGATAACTTTTTCATTTTCATTAAATTTAAAGGTTTATATTAAAAGAATTATTCGCCGAAAAATTTTGGCGTTTATTATTTTATATGTTTTTCTCTCATTTTATTTTTTCGGCACTTTTAATAATGTTGTTAAAATAAATTGCAAACGGTCTGTATGCCAGGTGAGACCATTTTGAGAACGGAACTTCAATCATAAGCATCGGGAAAAGAATCATGATATGAATAACATAAGTGTAATATGTTGCAAGAGGAAGACCGTTTATTCTGAAAATATGAACAATAATTCCCGATATTGTAGTTAGAAATAATAGAATAACAAATGTCCAGTCCGTATAATGAGATTTTCTGCTTTTAACAATGTTCTTCTTATATCTTTGAACCATGAAATATACTGTACCTAGTGTCAGGCCAATTGTTGCATAGTATCCCAATAATCGTTGTGGATGCCACCAATCGTATATATTGTCCGTTTGGAACCAACCAAGGAAAACCACAATTATGAAGAAAAACAATCCATAACTTGTCATTAAAAATAAATGAACAAACCAGTACATTTTCGTTTTTTCCGGTTTTATAGCACTATTTGAGTCATCTTCACACTCGTTAAACCTTTTTTGTGTAAAGGTATGTAACAAAAGGTTTTTCAATTCGATGAAATAGAGCTTGAAAGGGATTTTTAGATTTTTATTACTCCTGACAATTTTCAGGTACATATTAAAAATATTTGATAAAAGGAAAAAAGACAAAGTTGCTGCCATAATCCAGTCTCCTATTTCGATACTTTTCCATGGGGCGAAAGTGTTTAATTTTAC
Organism: Bacteroidota bacterium; assembly: GCA_039714415.1. Taxonomy (GTDB): domain Bacteria; phylum Bacteroidota; class Bacteroidia; order Bacteroidales; family NBLH01; genus NBLH01. Next base: position 41,156 of record JBDLJL010000014.1, on the reverse strand, counting down.
TCCACCTTCACTTGTTAGTTCCGTAGTCATGGGACCATGGAAAAATATGAAAAGAACAAGTATAATTAGAGCAAAAAATATAATTGCACCAATTTCCCAAATTTTAGAAGTATAGAATTTTCTTGCCAGTCCGGTCCAGTCGTATGTTGAAGTAAGATAGCGTCGTAAAGACATCATCAGCTCGCCAGGATCTGCTTGTCTAGGACAGGCTGTACTGCATTCCCCGCAATAATAACACAGCCAGGGGTCTACTGATTTTTGAATTTTATCTTCCAATCCTAAAACTCCGGCACGGACCATTTTTCGTGGGAAAGCGTTGTCTTCATCAGTAAGCGCACAGGTGGCTGTACAAGTTCCACAATTAAAGCAGGCGGAGAAATCAAAAGCTCCAAATTTTTGTAAGTCAGTTGCGAAATTGGGATTTATTTTTGACATAATTTATTTAGTTTAAAAACATTAACTACTTTTTCGAAATCAACATCAACACTTATTTGGCTTTATACAAAAAATATTCATCCATATCATCCATACCTGCCGGTTGAAGAATACCGTATTTATCCATGGTCATAATATCATATGTAACTTCATGGTTTTTTAAGCCCAGTTCATCTGATATTTGTGGAATTGATTTAGCGTCTTCTTTGATAGCGTCAAGAATGCTGTACCAGGTTTTAGGAAATTCTTTCATCAAAGTATCTTGCTTTATTTCTTCTTTTGTCTCTTCAGTTTCTTTTTCCGAACCATCTGACACAATCTCTGTCATAAAGCCTTCAATCATTCCCATAATTTCATTATCGGTAAAATTGGTAATTTGAATTGCATCTTCCGGACAAACAGGGGCACAAACACTACAACCTGTACATGTTGATTCATTAACCTCAGCTACTTCTTTAGAACCTTTGGTGATTTTTTTAATAGCATCAAATTCACAAACTTCGGCACATTTTCCGCACCAAACACAAGCATCATGATTAATTTTTGCAACGATTGGTTCCAGTTCAACAAATCCTTTTTTTAGTATTGCATTAATTTTTGCAACAGCAGACATTGAAGACTGAACAGATGATGATATACTTTTTGGACCCTGACATGTTCCGCCTATTAAAACGCCATTAATTACAGTTTCAACGGGTCTGAGTTTAGGGTGTATTTCATTGAAAAACCGGTCGGTACCTGTTGGAATTTTTAATATTTCAGCTATATCATTGCTGTCTTCCCTCGCTGTCATACCTGTAACCAAAACAACCAAGTCAGCTTCAAGTTCAAGTTCTTCGCCTTCTGTTAATTCGTCTTTTACGGTAATAATGGTATTTTTTTCACACCTTTTTACAACAGGCGGTTCATTTTCATGATATTGCAGATATATATCTCCAAGTTTACAAGATTCTTCGTAAATAACTTCTTGTTTACCGTAAGTTCTTATATCCCTGTACAGATGATATGCCTGAATACCCTCGAATTTTTCGTGTAATTGTACTGAGCTGTGAATTGCAGCTGTACAACAGAATCGTGAGCAATATCTGTTAGTCCCTTTTGTTTGGCGACTTCCAACACAATAAATGTAGGCTATGCTTTTTATTTCGCGATGATTGTAAACAATTTTGCCGTTGCTTTGTTCTAAAAGTCGTTTAAATTTCGGAAATGTTATAACACATGGATTTTCCCACCAGCCATATTCATCTTTATGGGGCAGATAGGGATCGAAACCAGTTGCAACAAGAATTGCACCTGCCTTTAAATTAATAAACTCGGGTTCCTGGTTTAAATCAATAAAATGAGAGTAACTTCTCAGAAATGCTTTTTCATTTTTAATTGCTTCTTTGTCCACAACCGGGATATTTGGAATTGCGCCATCGTATTTTGTAAATACTGCTTTCTTTTTTGTTAATCCGTAGTCGAACATGCAGGGAATTGTAACAGGGCAATCTTTCATTACCTGGGTAAAATCTTCTCCCTGGCTTTCTTTTGTAATATATCTTGGCCTGATTTTTATTTCTACCTCAAAATTACCAAGGCTTCCTGATTTTTTACTTAAAGTTGCCCCTGTAAAAAGAGTAATATTGTTGAACTTTCTTAACTCTTCATATAATTCGGCAATAACTTCTTTTCCGTTTTGATGAGAAATAAAAAGTTCACCGGCTTGTGCTACACGTCCTCCTATAAAAAAATCTCTTTCAATAAGAAAAACTTCATTACCCATTTTTGCCAAACTAATTGCAGCTTTCATACCAGCAATACCGGCTCCCAGTATAATTGCTGATTTACGAACATCAACTTTTAGTTTTTCAAGCTCTTGTGAATGAGCAACTCTTTTTATCCCGGCTTTAACTAAACCTATCCCTTTTATAGTTGCTTCTTTTTTCTTATCAGAATGTGCCCATGAACACTGTTCCCTAATGTTAACCTGAACATAATTATATGGATTTATTCCGGCCCTTATTGCTACGTTTCGAAAAGTATGCAGGTGTAGTTTTGGTGAACATGAAGCAACAATAATTGCATCGAGCTTTTGTTCTTTTATGTCGTCTATCATTTCATTTTGCCCTGAATCAGAACAAGCAAACATGGTGTCTTTAGCAAGAACAACTTCACCTTCTAATTTTGATTGTTTTACAACTTCCTTAACATCAACATAGTCTGATATATTACCGCCGCAATGGCAAACGTAAACTCCTATTCTTTGTTTCATGTGTCTATATTTTAACAGTTTCTTTATGAGCGATATAACTTGCTACTTCTGCTGCTGCATTTCCTGCAGAAAGAATTGAATCCGGAATATCTTTCGGACCGGCTGAGCCACCTGCTACAAATACACCGTCAATGGTTGTGATAGGTGGATTTACAACTTCATCGACTCGTTTTATATAATTATACTCATCAAGTTCTAAGACTTCGTTTTTAAAGAAATTAACAGCATCGGTATTTGGATTAACAGCAACAGACAGAACAACTAAATCATGTTCATTTTCAGTAATTTTCCCTGTTTGGATATCTTCGTACCGGATAACTAAATCACCGCTTTTGTCGTCTTTTTCTTTAATTCCTGCAACTTTACCATGGATAAAATCGACCCCCATTGAGATCGTTTCCTGATAAAATTCTTCATATCCTTTGCCAAATGCCCTGACATCCATATAATATATAGTAACATCAGCCATAGGTAAGGCACCCATTAATAATTGTGCTTGTTTTGCTGAGTACATACAGCAAATTTGAGAACATAAAGGGTTGTTTGCACAGGTTTCACCACATTCCTGGAAGTTTGCCAAGCTTGAATCCCTTGATCCTGTACATAGTACGTAAGCTATATTATCAGGTGCTTTTCCATCTAATGGTCTCACTACGCTGTGGTAGGGCCTAGTGGGTGCAAGTAGTCTGTCCATTTGTAATGATTGTATTACATTTGGATATTTAACGAATCCATACTGAGGTTTTAAGGATGGATTAAAAAGATGAAAACCGGTAGCAATAACTACAGCTTCAGCCTCCGTTTCTATAATTTCGTCTTTTTGTGAAAAATCAATTGCATTTGCCGGGCACACTTCAATACATTGGTGACATTCACGACAATTGCTGCAATCAAGGCATCTTGAGGCACTAAGTCTTGCTTCTTCTTCAGAGAAAGTCATTTCAACATCTACAAAATCTTTTGCTCTTTCCTTTGCCGGACGAAATTTATCCTTAACAGGTGGTAGTAATTTGTAATTGCCTTTTGCAATAACTTCGCTTTTGTTTACTGCCGGTAATTTGTCTCCAAATTCGAATTTAAACAGCTCTTCATTATTAAGAAATTTATCAATATAAAATGCAGCTCTTTTTCCTTCACCTACTGCTTCAATAATAGTGCTTGCCCCAATATGGGAGTCCCCGCCAGAGAAGATATAGGGAGTTGAAGTTTGGCAAGTATTTTCATTAGCAATAATATTTCCGTTTTTATGAACTTCTAATTCATTTGAAAATGCTGAAGATGTAGGCCATAATCCTATTGCCTCAATTACAAAATCAACAGCTTCAATATATTCTGAACCTTCAATTGGTACCGGCCTTTGTCGCCCACTATCGTCCGGTTCGCCAAGTTCCATTTTAAGTAATTGAACTTTCGTAACTTGTCCGTTTTCGCCCATAAATTTTACAGGATTTCTTAGAAAGTCAATTGAAACACCCTCTTCTTCAGCTTCCTTTACTTCCCAATCAAATGAAGGCATTTCTTTTCGAGTTCTTCGGTATATTATCGTAACTTTTTCGGCACCAAGCCTGATTGCTGTTCGTGAAGCATCAATTGCTGTATTTCCGCCTCCAATAATCATTACTTTTTTGCCTGTTAAGTCTTCTTTTTTACCAATATTTGATTCTTGTAAAAAGTCTAAACAACCTACAATTCCTTTTAAATCACTTCCTTCGGCACGCAATCGGCCTGTTTCATGGGTTCCAACTGCTACAAAAACACTATCGAATCCACCTTCTTCTTTAAGGGCTTTAATATTTTCTATTTTCTTATTCACTTCGTATTCAACACCGAGCGAGAGTATATTTTTAATGTCCCTGTTAACAACTTCTTTCGGTAACCTATATTCAGGTAATGTAAGTTTAAGCATGCCTCCTAGTTCGGGAGCTGCTTCATATATTTTTACATAATGCCCTTTAAGAGCAAGGAAATATGCAGCAGTTAATCCTGCAGGCCCTGAGCCGATAATTGCAATTTTCTTTTCGGTTTTCTTTTCAATACCAACTATTTCTGGTTCTGGATTTTTGTCGTAATATTGTTCTGCAAAATATCTTTTAATTCTTCGCATATCAACAGAACCTTCCAGATCAGCTCTTGTGCAGACAGATTGGCAAGGAGCATAGCATGCACGTCCAAGACTGCCTGGTATAGGTGCATCTTCCATGTGAAGCTTAAATGCAGCATCGTACTGACCATTGCGAACTAATGAAACGTAGCCATATGGTTTAACACCACCCGGACATTCATTAATGCAAGGAGCAGATGCACCTTCCCTGTCAATAGTTGCAATTCTTGGATTTGCCAGATTAAAAGGGATATAAGCAACTTTTCTACCCGACATATCATGGTTATAATGGTCAGGTCTTACTTCCGGACAAACAAATTCGCATTCGCGACAACCTGTGCAAGCTTCGGCAATTATATACCTTGCATTTTTTGTGATTTTAATTTGAAACTGATCGTTTTCTTTTAATATTTCGTCAATATTGCTGTTAAGGAGCAATGTGATATTAGGATGTCTTGCCGTTTCAGACATTTTTGGTGTGGTAATACATGCAGCACAGTCGAGTGTAGGAAACACTTTACTTAGTTGAATCATTTTTCCACCTATTGACATATCTTTTTCAACCAGTAAGACTTTGTAGTCCATATCTGCCAGATTAAGAGCTGCTTCCTGTCCGGCAACACCGCCGCCAATGATTAATGTATCAAACTTATTCATGTCTTATAATGATTTAAGGCCAAAGGCATATTTATTTTAGTTCAGATTTTCTGAATCTAATTCTGTTAGGATTTTGTTGAAATTATTCATATGATTTGCAAAAGGCTCTGCACAAACAGAACAAATTGCAGCCATACGTATTCTTTTCGGACTGATGTTTTTCTTTTTCATCAATTCTTGCGTATCAGTAATAAGCTTGCTTGTAAGTTCCGGGCATTTGGCTGTAAAAGAGCATTCTTCACCGTCAGCAGCTATAAAAACCCCATCAAAACCTTTTTCGAAAGCATGCATAATCCATTTTGGTTTAATTCCAGATGAACATGGTAAACTAACTACGTAAACCGAAGGGGAATAATGTATTTTGCGTAAACCTGCCTGGTCAATACCCGGGTCAGAAATTATGTCGGTCGAAAAAACCAATATTTTCGGATTAGAACTTTTATTTTCCATTTTTGAAAATTATAGAATAGTATTATTAACTTTTCTGAATATCATGTGTAGTAATAGTGAATGAAAACAGCTGAAAGTTACCCTGAATATGAATATCTTCCAGTCTGCTTCATTTATCCTGTCAATTATCCTTTTTTTAGAAATAATTTTGAGTAGCTGTCTTCATCAACAATTCCGAGAAATTCATGCTTTTTCTTTTGGCACCATTTAGGGATGTCTTTTTTAGTACCTTCGTCTGCCGAAAGAATTTCCATAATATCGCCTGAATTAATTGTACCAATAGCTTTTTTTGCAGCTAATAATGGACCGGGGCATGCTGTTCCTCTTGCATCTACACTTTTATTTACTGTTAACGCTTGTAATTCTTCTGTTGTCATGATTTTTATTTTTAAGGTTGTTATTAAATAGTTTAAAATAGTGTTATATAAAAAGGTGAACGTCCGCTTCTTGTGCGGCGTCAAGGTATTCGCCAATACCGCAAATATCATCTACCAGGTCAATAAAATCTTCTGTTTTTTCACCGTCCCATACTTTGCCTGCTAAACTGCAAACATGTATTTTGACATTTGTTAAATCTTTTGCCATCTCGAAAAACTCAATCCAGGTTGGTACGTTCAACTTTTTTAATGAAGCTATAAAATCTTCTTTTATATCCTCATTTTCTGTCATTGGGAGCTTTTCGTAATCGTCAGCGATTTCTTTTTTGAATGCACGGGCTGCTTGCAGTAAAACAAAAACTTCAACGTCCATGTCGTCAGCTGCCGCTCCGCTTATAACTACTCCTGCTCCGGTTAGTCTGTCAAGGCTTCCAGAGTGAAGAGCCATACACATTTTTTTATTTTCTTCCATTTTTTTATTTTTTTAATTACTAATTACACTAATTAGATTCTGCCTATAAAGTCTAATCTTTTTAGATTTCGCCCTTTCAGGGCTTTTGTAACTTGCTTATTTTCAACATAGTGCTTCGCACTATGCTAATGCTTATCGCACCGTTGGTGCTAATTTGCTGACATTATAGATGCACTCTAATTAGTTTGTCTATAAAGTCCATGTGTTTGAGCTCTAAAGTTAAAGTTCGAGACTTGACACTATTGAAAATCAGGGAGTTTACTTTCGTAAATGACCGTTTTCAAAAGTGGCATAACGAAGAAATTGGACTTTAGAGACAAACACTAATTATCCGCAACCACCACTTTCTTCAACAGGCTCAGGAGCTCCTTTTTGCGTTTCACCACTTCCTTTTTCAATCATTTCAGGGAAGCTTTCATGCCATTTTTCCCAACCTCCATCAATCATTAATACATGTTTGTATTTTAATGTTTTTAAAGTGCCTACACTAAGTGCTGCTCTTTTGTTTGATTGATCATATATGTAAAACTTCACTCTTCTATCAGAAATCAATTTTGAGAATTCTAACATTCCACGAGGAATATTAATGGCTCCAGGTATATGGCCTTCAATAAATTCTTTCTCTTCGCGGCAGTCAATAATTGTAAAGTGATGTTCAGCTTCAAGCTTTGCTTTAAAATCCTCTATATTAATAGTTTCAACTGATTTAGTCGCCTCTACAATCATTGCATCAACACTTTCGAAAGGCTCTATTTTGTTATTGCAGGCAAAATTGCTTACCATAATAAATAACAGCATATATATAATTTTGTGTTTCATCATTTCAATCGTTTTTTATATTAATTTTTTAACCACATCCACCTTCTTCTTCTACTGGTGTATTTTTATCAGGGTTTGGATTAAAAGCTCCATAACCTCCCTCAAGATTTATTACATTTTTATAACCTAATTTCAGTAAGGATTCTGTAGCCAAGGCTCCTCGAAACCCCTTTGCACAGTATATAATTATTAATGTCGTATCAGCTGGAGGGTCTATATATTCCTCTTCCCAGAAAGCAGCATTTCCAATTTTAAATTCCAAAACACCTCTTGGAATAGAATAAGAGCCTTCAATATTTCCTTTTTTGAATTCTGAGGTTTGACGAACATCGATTAACAAAAACTCTTCTTCCTGTTTTTCAACTTTTAGTTTTAATTCATCAACAGATATTTGTTCAATTCTTTTTTCTGCATCCTTGGCTAATTCTTTACCATCTTCATATATTCCTGTGCAGCTAATACTGCTAATTATTATTCCAAGTATAAAAAGTTTCATTTTTTCCATAACTATTTTTTTATCTGTTGATTAATAGGCACTGAATTTTCCTGTTTTTTCGTTCCACTTAACAAAAACATACCAAGCAAGAATAATAACAAGTACAAGTACAAATGAACCGGCATAGCCTAAATAATCTGGCAAGTAGTTTTTAAACGCCGTACTATGAGGAATCATTTTTACAATTGGGGGGACAATAAAAGCTTTTGATAGAGGAGAAATGAGTAGGAAACCTAATGCAGCAGCCCACAATTTAACTTGACCTTCACCAACACGCCAAAGCGTTCCAACAGCACATCCACCGGCAATAGTCATTCCAACGCCAAAAATAAAACCGCCAATAATTCCACGAAGCCAAAAATGAGAGAATACCCATGTCATTTCTCGTGCACGAATAGAAGCATCACCGGCACCAATTCCGAAAAGTTTTATTACTGTAAAACCAACTAAACCAACTAAAAGGCCTACCATAACTCCCACAGAACCATCGGCTTCTCCTGTCATAAATGGATCGCGAAAAGCTTTAACAATACAAAACCTTGAGCGCTGACAGATAAGGCCCATTAATAGACCTATTATAATAAACCAGGCCATGATTGCATTATTATCAGAATAGATATAAGCCATAAAAAACATTGTAGCAGTAACAATCCAACCTGCCCAAATTTGCCAGTCTCCTTTTTTACCTGTTCCTGCAAGAAAAGTAAAACTTTTACCTGTAGAAAAACTCGGTAAATTCTCCATTTCCCACATTAAATATTTTAAAGCAACAATAACTCCTAAGAAAAGGCCAATTGTGAAAATTATAGCTCCTCCGGAAAGGGCAGGAACGCCACTAAAAAACGAACCTATCGTACAACCAATTCCTAATGTAGCACCAATTGCCATTAATCCACCACCAATAAAACCTTTAATCAGTTCACCAATTGGTGGGATACGGATAGCAAATTCTTTTGAGAATAACGCACCTGCAAAAGCACCAACAACTATTAAAACACATAACATACCATATAAACTGGTGTTAATAGAAGCAGCACCTTCGAAATTTGAAATTCCAAAAATTTTATAGAAGTTTTCGCCCCAGTTATTAATACCACCACTTGCCCCCCAAGGGCTTTTAATAGCAAAGAGTAATATATTTAATGTTCCTAATGTTAATCCGCCAACCCAAACCGGCCAATGCTTTGCAAAAAAAGTTTGAAACAATTGGACTAAAATTCCGGATTCTTTTTTTTCTTCTGACATTTTTTACCTCCTATTTTTTAAGAATAAGATATCTGAAAACTCCACCTTCAAGTTCATCTTGTCGAATTATAGAATTTCCAGTTTTATCACACCATTTTGGTAAATCTGAATTTGTACCAGGGTCAGTTCCCAGCATTTCTAAAACATCACCTGAATTTAAGCCTTTGAATGCTTTTGCTAATTTCATCATAGGCATTGGACATGATAATCCTTTGCAGTCTAAGGTTTGATCAATTTTATTTTCCATAACTTTTTTTATTTTAGTATTAAGTAATATTTTCAGTACAAAGGTGAGGATAGTGATAATATTTTTAAAGAAATTTGATATGCGCTGTCTCGTTTATTAATATGATACTAAGCTTGCATAATATTGATACAGATTTGTTTTTTACTGATTTTAATTTAGGCAAATATTGATCTGGATCATGTTATTAATAAACATGTAACAAACAGTATTTTTTATTGTGCTGTTAGTTAGTGACTTATGCCAATTGCATTTTTCCATTAATTTTCATGTTTTATAATTTATTGTATTCATAAACTATTGTCAAATTAGTTTTTAACTTTGTAGCATAGCATAAAATTATTATGACAAGAGATCAGAAAATAAATAGTTGTACAGTAGGTCTAGAAAAGTGCACATGTTTCGAGTTACTTACAGAAGAGCAGACAGAATTAATTGACAATAATTTAGTTGAAGTTGGATTTAGTAAAGGTGAAACAATTTGCAAGCAAGGTACATTTGCCACACATGTTATATATTTAACTAAGGGGCTTGTAAAAGTTCATATGGATGGTACACAGGGGTCATTAATCTTGAAGATAGTTCCTGAGAATCACTTAGTTGCGCTTACTGCTCTTTTGGAGGGGAATAATGTTTTTCCGTATTCTGTAACAGCATATGTTGATTCAGTAGTTAAATTAATTAATATTGCAACTTTCAAAAAAATAATAAATGAAAATGCAAAATTTGCAGCTGAAATAATTAATACGCTAAACTCTAATACCCTTCAAACATTTGGGAGGTTTTATTGTTTAACCAATAAGCAAGCATATGGTAGATTGGCTGATATAATATTATGTCTCTCCGAAAAAATATTCAAACAGAAGGTATTTGAACTTTTACTTACCAGAAAAGAATTAGCAGAGCTTTCAGGCATGACTACTGAGAATGTTATTAGAATGTTAAAGAAATTTAGAGAGGATGGTTTAATTGAAATGGAAGGAAAAAAAGTTAAAATAAAAAATAGTAAATTATTGAAGAAGATCAGTAATTACGGTTAATGCTATAAATTACTATAACCCTTTAAAGTTGCTCCCAAATTTTAAATTACTGATTTTAAGCGCATCAAATAGTCTGAATAATTTATGTGTTTAGCTTAATTCACACTTTATTTTGTGAAGTTTTACTATTTTTGTACAAAATGCCCTTCTTGTAATTGATTTAAAAATGAAAACTTTAGATTGTGCTAGTTGCGAAATTAAGTCTTCGGCAGCAAAAACATTAAATGTTACTGAGCTTAAAATAATGGGTGAACATTGTTCTGAAGTTAATTTTAAGAAGGGTGAGGTAATATTTAAACAAGATGCACTCTCATCCAATATTGTTTATTTAAAAAAAGGACTTGTTAAAATTCACATTTCCGGCCCGAATTCAGAGCAAATAATTAAAATAACAAAACCACCGACATATCTTGGTATTCCTACTACTTTTGATGAAAAAACAAACAGATACTCTGCAACCGCATTGGAAGAAACGACTGTGTGCTTTATCAGTTTGGATATGTTTAAACAATTTATTAGAGGAAATCCAAATTTTTCATATGAAATTATTGTTGAGCTTTGTAAAAGCGAATTAAACTCATTTAATTGTACTGTTAATAGGGTTCAAAAGAATATACATGGCCGTATTGCTGATGTACTTATTTTCTTTAATAAAGAAATTTTTAGGAATATGGAGTTCCGTTTGCCACTTACTAGGTCAGAGTTGGGTAGTTTTGTTGATACTACACGTGAAAGTGTAAGCCGGATTTTAACGAAATTACATGAAGATAAAATAATCTGCTTAGATGGAAGAAAAATTAAATTGCTTGATATGGAAAGACTGGAATCTATTAGCAAGAATGGTTAATTCTTTGTTTTTAGCAATTGATTGAGATATTCTATCGTTTCTTCTATACTTATTTCATACTTAGTTTTATCTAAACCGTTTAATTTATTCTTATGTTTTTCAATTAGCTTTAACAAATTGGCTATATCATTGTTGTTTAATTCATTTTCGATTTCCTGTAATATTGCTTTTCTGTAGTTATTATTCCCTTTTTCGGTATCAACAATTGCTTCAATGATTTCTTTTTTACTTTTTGGACAACATTTCTGTAAATCAATACCCCATTCATGATAAGTGATACTTTTTTTGTGTTTTCTTATATCAATAATCGAGACTTCCATGCTGCGATCTCGCTTTATTTTCTGATCATTATCACTTATTACTTTGCTTTCAACATAATACTTTTTCTTTTGCCTATTGGTTTTCCTATAGCAAAGCTGATGGTTATTTAGCCAAAAAACCTCGTATTTATTAATATTTTTTATGCTGGCTATTTTAACAATATCATTATTTTTAAGATTCATAAATTTTACATCATACATCATGGTGTCTGATTGATAAATGTAACTGATATAATCACCATTTGGTGAAAATTTAGGATAGTAGCCTTTGTCTAATAATTTATCATTTTTACCGTTTTTATCCATTATGTGAATCTCTGGATTAGAAAAAAATATTTACTTTCAGGGATAAAATTATTTATTTTGCACAAATAATTATTTCAATTTAGCTATATGAAACAAGTCCTGAAAAATATCGGGACGGTTCTTCAGCAGTATCGGAACTGGCTATCCCGCTCAGGCGGGACAAGTAGTGGCAAAAGAAATAACTAACAAATAGACGTATGAAAAAGATTCTGGCTTACATATTATCCGTAATTTATTATATTGTTTTTTCCATTATATTGTTACTTTTTCACCCAATACAAGTTATAGCATACAATTTATTTGGATATTCAGCTCACAAAAGGGTTGTTGTTGTATTGAATTTTCTTTTGGTTTATAACCACTACACTTTGTTTAACCGGCCATCATTTTACGGATTAGAATATATACCAAAAAACAGGCCATTGATTATTGTTGGCAACCACCAGAGTATGTATGATATTTCACCGGCTTATGTAGCTTTTCGAAAAAATCATGTTAAATTTATTTCAAAAATAGAACTTGCAAAAAAAATTCCCAGCATATCATATAATTTGCGGAAAGGTGGTTCTGCTTTAATTGACAGGAAAGATAGGCAGCAATCAGTAAATGAGATTTCTAAACTGGGTAAATTGATAGAAGAAAAGAAATATTCTGCTTGTATTTACCCTGAGGGTACACGAAGCAGAACCGGAATTGTAAAAGATTTTAGGATTGGTGGATTTAAAACTTTACTTAAAGAAGCACCATCTGCGCTTATTGTACCATTTGTTATTGATGGAAATTACAAATTGCACAAATATGGTAAATTCCCTTTAAATATTGGATTGAATTTAAAATATACAGCTCTTGAGCCCATTGAAAGAGAGGGTTTTACAGGTGAAGAGTTGTTAGCTCTGGTCGAGAATAAAATAAAAGAGGCTTTGGGGCAAGAATAGAACAGCTCATTGAGCTGCACTACTACGATTATAAAAGCCTAATATAACACCCAAAACAACTGACCAAACTGCCGCTAAACCTATTTGATAGGGTTTGTCCAGCATAAAAGTAATTGTATGTGCCGGAACCCAGAACCAAATAAGGGAAAACATCCCTTTATCGATATTTTCCCAATTTTTTTGTCGGGCAATTAAATTGTCCAAAAATCGATGAAAAATAACCAGGAACAGGCCATATTGAAAGTTCATGGTAAACGAAACAGTAAATGCTCTTCCAAATTTGCCAAGTTTTGGAACAAGCTGATGTTCAACAAGGCTGTCCACAAAACCCTGGAAACCTACAAAAGCATATTTTATAGTAACGGCAATTACTGCCCATTCAATCATTTTTAAAAGAATAACCTGCCATTTGTATGGTAGGAATATTTTGTTTTGCTGCATCCATTTTGAAATAATATCGCCCAGGGTACCCAAAATAGCAAACTGGATCATAGCACTATAAATAGGATAGCTTTTTACTAATTCAACATAAGTGTTCATTTCTTTATTAAAATCTAAGTAGATATTAACTTTCTTATATTTTATTCAAACCCTCGCAAATGTAATTAGTATATTTGGGAATAAGAAAATTAATCAATAATGAATATTATTATCTTAATATTTTGTAAATTTGTATGTATAACAAAAAAATAAAAAATTATGGGATTATTTTCATTTATTAAAGATGCAGGTTCAAAACTATTTAATAGCGAACCGGAAAAAACGGAAAAATCAAGAGAATTGGTTGATGCCGAAAATTCTTCTACCCTGACAAGGCAAATCAATAATTTAAAACTTTCTGTAGAAAATTTAAAAATTGTGATTGAAGGGGATAGGGCCGTTGTTACGGGTAATGTTGAAGATCAGGCAACCAAAGAAAAAATCATTTTAATTGTTGGAAATAACTATGGAATTGCTGAAGTAGATGACCAAATGGAGGTTGTTAATCCAGAACCTGAAGCTAAATTTTATACCGTTAAAAAAGGTGATTATTTAAGTAAAATTGCCAAGGAAGTGTATGGGAATGCTTCAAAATATAATGTTATTTTTGAGGCCAACAAACCAATGCTTAAAGATCCTGACTTAATTTATCCTGGACAAGTGTTAAGAATACCAAATCTGGACTAAAATAAACTGTTAATTAATTATGGTTAATCATATTTAGTTTGTGAGTTTTGGATTTGACCTAAAAATAAAAACCTGTTTGTATACAAACAGGTTTTTATTTTTAAACTGTGCATAATTATTAAAAGCTATCTTTGTTATAAATAAAATTGTTCTAATAATATAAAAATTTTCAGATTCTAATTCATTCGATTAATTGAACAAGCAATACAAAGACATACAATACTATAAATTCTGCCTTTACGGGTTTTTAAAGAACCTTAAGTTTTTTGAACCATTTTTTATTCTTTTTTTGCTTGAAAAAGATCTATCATTTACACAAATAGCAGTACTGTATTCTGTTCGTGAAGTTATTATTTATATAACTGAAATCCCAACCGGTATAATTGCTGATGCTTTGGGTAGAAGAAGGACGATGGTTTTTTCATTTGGGTTCTACATCATTTCTTTTTTTCTTTTTTATTTCTCAAATAGTTTTGGATTTTTAATGATCGCCATTTTATTTTATGCTTTAGGTGATTCCTTTCGTACAGGAACGCATAAAGCCATGATTTTTGAATATTTAAATATTAAATCATGGCAAAATCAAAAAGTACATTATTACGGTGGAACACGTTCTTGTTCTCAGTTTGGCTCGGCCATATCATCTTTAATTGCTGGAGCTTTGGTGTTTTTAACAAAAAACTATGATATTGTTTTTCTTGTTTCAACTATTCCTTTCTTTTTGGATATGATGTTGATTATCAGCTATCCGAAAGAGTTAGATGGAGATACGGTTTCGTTTAAGCTTACTGATATTATAAATATGTTTAAGAAAATTATAAAAGAACTTATTGCAAACCTGAAACAAAAAGAAAAACTAAAAATATTGCTCAATGTTTCATCTTATAGTGGTTATTTTAAACAAACTAAGGATTACCTGCAGTATATTATTCAAACCCTGGCTATTTCATTACCATTAATTGGCGGTATATCTCAAAAACAACAAACATCTGTTTTTATTGGCATTGCTTTTTTTATAATCTACCTTTTAACAAGCATGGCCTCTAAAAATTCAGCTAAAATAAAATCACTATTTCCAGATAGTAGCAAAGCGTTAAACCAACTTTTTTTTATAGGTGTTATAACAGGTTTTGTTGGTGGGATATTTTTCCATTATTTGTTCTATGGGTTATCTGTTCTGTTTTTTGTTTTTATATACTTAGTTGAAAATTTTCGAAAACCTATTGGTGTTGCTTTTGTTGCTGAAACTTTTAGGTCTGAATCCCTGGCAACAACCCTTTCTGTTGAATCGCTAACAAAAACCATATTTGCTTCCTTAGTTGCTATAGTTTTGGGCTTTTTTGCCGACATTTTTGGTGTGGGAGTATCATTAAGCATTGTTTCAGGAGTAGTTTTTTTGTTGGGGTTGGTTTTAAGGTTAAAATAATCCATTATTATTTTTGAATTTCATTAAAAAACCAGTCTAAATACCCATTTAGTTTTCCGGCAAGGAAATAGGGCAGGTTTAATAAAAACAACTAAAGTAAGGGATTATTTATTAAAAATTTGCTACAAAGTAAGGGATAATAAACAAAAATCAATCAACTAATTAATCATCATCGTCATCATCCGTCTCAATTAGAGTTAAACCATTGTGAGTAAATCCTGCTGGGGATTTTTTTTCAAAATAGTAAATTTTTACAACCGCAGTATCTCGCAAAAAGTTAATTTCACCAATATCAACACGGTTTATTTTTAAACCAGTTCTTTCTTCCAGGTCTTTAACTAATTGCTTATAGTTTTCAGGCTTTATTAAATCAATTTTTTCATATACTAGTGTTTTTGTAGCTTCATGCTCAAGCAGAAATACCCTTTCAAGCATCCAGGCAGCACCAATAATTGCCAGGTTTGTAAAAATTAATTCAGCATAGCTAATATTTTCATTTGACAGGGCATTAATAACCGATATCCCAATTATAATAAAAAGGTAAGTCATTTCCTTGATCGGGATCGGATTGGTGCGGTAGCGAATAATCCCAAATATTGCAAATAAACCAAGGGCAAAACCTAATTGTAAGTTTACACTATCAAGTAAAATACACAACAGGAATACGGTTAAACCAATAAGGATATAGGTAAAAAGATAATCTTTTCGTTTATTTTTTGAGAAATAAATTAACCTTACAATAACCAAGGTTACTATAAGGTCAAAAGCAAAACGAAAAATTAGCTCCAGAAACTGTTGTGCGTCAAAAAACTTGACATCAAAAAAGCTAAGCACTAATGTTGCGTTGAGAATTAAATTCTGAATCATTTAATTTACTAATTGCTAAAAGTTTGGACTTAAATTTATTCTTTTTTACATCTTTGTTAAGTAATGCTACCCCAATACAATATTTACTTAACGATGTTTTTTGAATATTTTTATTACGCAAACTTACGATAAAATCAGAATATAATGAAAACTTCGCCTGCTTTACTTCAACAATTGCTAAATGAGGAAGTTTCAAATTACCTTTTTCGTTTGAACAGGTAAGATCCAAATCAATGGTTATTTTCTCTTTATTTACTTTATGAATTAGTACAATTCTGGAATATTGATTTTTAAGAGACATTATAAGAGTTTCAGGATTGTAAGGTGTATTTTCCTGAATAAACACTTTGCTTTTCTTATTTGATATATTTCCTGCTTTTGCTTTTTTCTTCTTTTTACTTACTGAACCTTTATTTGAATGAAATTTTATTTCTAAAAACTTCTTTTTCTCCTCCTCAGATTCTGAATTCTTAATTAAATAACGGTTTCCTTTACCATTATGATAAGCCATATATAATTTGTAATCTTCTGTATCAAAATATTCATTTGTGAAATTCAAAACTCTTTTATTTCCTATTTCAAGAATATCATATTTGTCACTTACTTCCTTAAGTAGTTTATTTAATTTTTTGGCATTAAAAATATATTTTGTTTCCGCCGCATCCTTAAAATTCATTAATTGATATTCTGCAAAAGTAATGGGTGATAAATTATATACTGTATTTGTTAATTTCATATTCTTTTTTTTGTATTTGCTTATTTTATAACACAGTTTGTGCCAAACGGTATAAGTAGCAGGTATACAGGGCTGTAAGGTTGATTTTGATGATTTTAAGATATTTGAAAATTGTGCGGTTTTAAAACAGGCTTGTTCATTTTCGAACGTTTTTTCTTATTTTTCACATTAAATAATTTTGTGTAATTTTATTGTTTATGACTTTTAAAAAAACATTCTGCAATGGAAGAAAATAATATCCCCAAAAAGATTGAAGAAAAGTTCCCGGGAATAAATAAAATTGAGACCCTTCATTTTCTGTTAAACAAAGGGGACATTTATTACCTGCCTGCAAATTTTGATAAGGAAACCTTTCATAACAACTTAAAAGCGTATTTACGTACAGACTTATCCTTAAAAATGAATTGTTATTCATCAGAACAAATTGATTTAATTAATTATAGTGCAAAAAAAGGGGTGAAAAGTGTACTTGGATTGGGCTTTAGTATGAATTTGATAATGATTATAGATGGCCGCAAATTATTTTATGCCTTTAAATCGGATAAATGGCTTGAAAATCCTGAAAAGAAGGAATCATTCGGGTTGAAGAAATTACTTAGCGAATCCAAGGAAGCTGATATTGAAAACTGGATATATTCATACCTATTTAATTTAAACCTTGATGGTGCGGAAAATTTTATGGAAACCCAGAATAGGTTTGTTCAGGATATTAGTCCCAAGCAAAAACTTTGGTTATCAACCAGCCGTAGTAAAGATGATACCTTACTTGCATTTCTGGAAATATCAGCAATAAAAAAATGGCAAAAAGAATACGAGGAGAATAAAAATATTAAGTGGTTTTTTCTATTAAGTGCTAATGAAGCTAAAATTATTGGTTTCAGCCAACGTGAGGAATTAATAGGTTTTGTTGATATTAAACCTGAGGGTATAAAGGTGAAAAAAGAAATGGGCAGGTATCCTGTAAGTATTGGTGATATTATTTTTTATACCACCCGAAGTAATGGTAACCTGTATCTTGATATTAATCATTTGGTTTCAGAATCAGCCAATGAACGGATTCGCGAAATTGCCAGGTTAAACTGGTTAAACCGGGACAAAAAAAATAAACATGATATATACGGTGTTAAGTTAACAAAAGAACTTAATAAAAAAGTTCAAAACCCTTTTGATGATTTATCTATATTATATATGGATTATGCAAAAGGTAAAAAAGATGCTGTTTTAAGCGACTTTGTTGAAGATGAAAAACTTCTTAAACTTCTTGATGATATCCTGAATTATCAGGGTACCATGGAATTATTGACAGCCTGGGTAGAAAAATGGAAAATATCATACATTGATATTCTTGCATTAAATAAACTGTTGCTTGAAGCGATAAAAGACACTGTTCAGGCCAAGAACATTTTGCCTTTTCACAAGTTGGTTCGCGAAAAGTATCAGAAAAAGAATAGAGACGCTATTACTTCTGTAATTTTTGACTACGAATATGCCAGGCATTTAATAAAATGTGAGCAAAATGACGAGGCAAAAAAGATTCTAAATAAAAGGTTAAAACAACTTCCTGATGAATCAATATCAGATCTGTTACCACCTAAAGACCTTGACCTTACCAGTAATGCTGCCGGGCAGGTGTTAAAAGTCAACATTCTAGAGGTTTTGGCAAAATTAGAGCCTGAGAAAAAAGCACTTGAGATAAAAAAACAATTGGCCGCATTACAACCATTAGTTGTAAATAGGATAGAAGATTTAATTCAACATGAAGATTCAAAAATTGCAGGTAAAGCATCAGAATTAAAAGCAGTAATGGAAGCCGGTGGATTAATTTCCCGTGAAACTGTAGCAAACGAAAATAAATATCAGAAATTATCTGATAAATTAATTGAAAAAAGCTTAAGGCATCCGGCAAGCAGGAAAGACGGAAGTTTTTCTAATATTCAAAAATGGCTGGCTAAAGTAGATGTGCCTGATTACTCGATGATTAAATCATATTCAGAGCAACCTACAGAAAAAAAGCATCCGCTATTAAATGAAATTATTACTGATATTAAATTTGCCTTAAATATTGAAAACCTGGAGGTTTATATCTCAAAAGGAGATAAATCAGTAGGGATTAGTGGCTTTGAAGGAACTCCTTCATATCTTATTGTCGGGGGTGATCATTTAGATAAAGAATCAGTTCATTATTTGGGATATCAAGAACTAAAGTTTGCCATAGCTGTGGAAATGGCACATTTGTATTTTAAACAT
Source organism: Bacteroidota bacterium (assembly GCA_039714415.1). Lineage (GTDB taxonomy): Bacteria > Bacteroidota > Bacteroidia > Bacteroidales > NBLH01 > NBLH01. Next base: position 21,715 of record JBDLJL010000014.1, on the reverse strand, counting down.
TCGCGTATTACATCCACAGATATTTGGCGAGGCGCTATTGATAAGGGCTATTGGGTTATAGATACGGCCTTAACCATGATCCCCATAGCAGGTCTTTTTGGGAAATCACTAAAAGGAATTAGCAAATTGAATGCAATTTCGTCAATTTTGCAAAATGCAGATAAATTGGACAGCATATCTAAAAATAGTAAAGGGATAATAACCGCAACAAACCAGGCAGTTGAATTATATAATAGCAAAATCTCAAAAGAAAAGGACATTGATAAGGAAAAACAACTAATGGCGACTTCACGCGTTTTGCAATTGACCGCTGACCGGACTGCTTTAATTTTTACAGGTGAACTTAATGCGGCTATAAGGACAATGTTTTTAGTTTCTAAGAGATATTATACAGAATTACCTGTTGTTGAAAAATATGGGCTCCGTGAATTTCTTTTAAAAAAAGATGAAGATGGTAGTTTTACGCATCAGGATTTTGCAATTAGACTAGCAAATTTGTTTGCATTTTACATTTCTGATGAATACGACAACGTGATTAATGCGTTAATAATCAGTCAGTAATGGTGTAATTTAAAAATTTTAGTAGAAGTTTTATATTTTTTTTTCAAAAAGTTTTGTCAATAAAAAATATTAAATATACATTTGCAGTCCCAAAAGTTAAGGGAGTTTAAGCAGACGGTCCGTTCGTCTAGCGGTTAGGACGCCGGGTTTTCATCCCGGTAACAGGGGTTCGATTCCCCTACGGACTGCATTTTTTTATTAATAATACAGAAAAGGTTTAAAAATGGCCAATCATCAATCAGCAAAAAAAAGAATCAGACAAAGTGAAGCTAGAAGAGTTTCAAATAAATATTATGCAGTTAGTATGAGAAATGCAATGAGAAAACTGCGTGGTTCTGAAGATAAAGCAGAAGCAGAAGAACTTTTTCCAAAAGTAACTTCAATGCTTGATAAATTAGCAAAGAAAAATATTATACATAAGAAAAAAGCTTCAAACTTAAAATCAAGCTTACAAAAGCATGTGACTAGTTTATAAAGAAAGCAAAAAGATAATTAAAAGCCTTCCATTTTTGGGAGGCTTTTTTTATTCCCTGAATTCTTCTAAATTTATTAGTTTGTTGCGATAGGTTTGTGAATTCGGGATTCCATTTATATTTTCTTTATAACTTAATGCTAAGCAATTGCTAATTTTTATTTTTATTTTGAATAATTTTGTAAAAATCAAAGTTCAAAAAAATGGAAATTTACGCTATAGAAACAGGAAATTTAAAATTAGATGGTGGTGCTATGTTTGGGGTGGTACCAAAGGTAATGTGGCAAAAGTTGTACCCTGCTGATGAAAATAATTTGTGTAATTGGGCAATGCGTTGTTTGTTAGTTGTTGATGGCGATCGAAAAGTGTTGGTTGATAACGGGGTGGGGGATAAGCAGGACGATAAATTCTTTAAACACTACTATTTAAATGGTGACCATACTCTGGAAAAATCCTTGTCAAAACTTGGTTTTACAGTTGATGATATTACTGATGTTTTGCTAACGCATTTACATTTTGATCATTGTGGGGGTAGCATAAAATATAATGATAATGAGGAATTAGTCCCAACTTTTCCAAACGCTACATTCCATACCAGTAAACAACAGTGGGAATGGGCTACAAAGCCTAACCGAAGGGAAAGGGCTTCATTTTTAAAAGAAAACATTTTACCAATGCTTGAGCATAAAAAGCTACACCTGTTTGATAAAGAGCATGAACTGTTCCCTGGTATTCATGTAAAACTATTTAATGGACATACTAATGGTCAGGTAATTCCTGTTATTACTGTTGATGGCCAAGCTTTTGCTTTTACAGCAGATTTATTCCCATCAACGGCACATTTACCAATGCCTTACATAATGGGTTATGATACCAGACCATTGGTTACACTGGAAGATAAAAAACGTTTTTTTAAAGATGCTATGGAAAATAATTACATTTTGTTTTTTGAACATGATGTCTATAATGAGTGCTGTACGCTTCATGAAACGGAAAAAGGAATTAGGGCTAATGAAACATTTACCCTGGATGAGTATTTTAAGAGGTGAGATGGAAGTTTTCCCTAATTGTCTTTATTTATTATACTTTTGCAGGTGAATTGATAAAGTAACAATGAATTATAACACGCATACATTAAGAAATGGCATTCGTCTGATCCATAGTCCTTCAGATAGTCAAATAGCTTATTGTGGCCTGATTGTTAATGCAGGTTCACGGGATGAGAAAGAAAATCAACAGGGGCTTGCTCATTATCTGGAACATGCTATTTTTAAAGGTACGGCAAAAAGACGCTCATTCCACATATTAAACCGTCTTGAGAATGTAGGTGGTGATATAAACGCATTTACAACAAAAGAAGATACCTGTGTTTATACTGCATTTCTTAAAGAACATTACGCTCGCTCATTTGAATTAATTTCAGATATTGTTTTTAATTCTACCTTCCCGGAAAAGGAAATTGAAAAAGAAAAGGAAGTAATTATCGATGAAATAAATTCATACAAAGATAGTCCGTCTGAGTTAATTTTTGATGAGTTTGAAGACCTGATTTTTAAAAATCAGCCTCTTGGCAGGAATATTCTAGGGAATGCTAAAAAAATCAGAAAATACAATCGAGAAGATTTAATTCAATTTCGGGATGAAAATTATACTACTGACCAAATAGTGATTTTCTCATTAGGTAATATTTCTTTTAAAAAGCTTATTAATTTGACAGAGAAGTTTTTTGGACATATTCCTCAAAAATCCGCCGATACAAAGCAAAATAGCAATATTATATATCAGCCACAAAAGCTAATTTTAAACAAAAACTTTCATCAACTTCATGCAATTATTGGGAATACGGCTTATGATGTTTGGGATAAAAGAAGGACAGCTTTAAGTTTTTTGAATAATCTACTGGGTGGTAGTAGTATGAATTCACGCTTAAGTATGGCATTACGTGAACGAAATGGGTTTGTTTACGATATTGAGTCTAATTATACAAGTTATACAGATACGGGAGTTTTCAACATATATTTTGGGACAGAAAAGGAAAAGTTTGAGAAAAGTGTAAATCTAATTTACAAAGAGTTTACTAAACTTAGAGAGGAAAAACTTGGCGTATTACAATTAAGCAGGGCAAAGCAACAGTTAATAGGCCAAATGGCTATTGGTATGGATAATAAAGAAAGTGTGGCTTATAGCTTAGGGCGTAGTTTTTTATTGTTTAATAAAGTAGATTCTTTGCAAGAAATAACCAAAAAAATTGATGCAATTACAGCCAGTGAAATTATGGAAATCTCAAATGAAATCCTGGATGAAAGCAAACTTTCTTTATTGGTTTATAGGTAAAATATTCTGTTGCAATTGACCTTTGTGCGTGCTTTAGCACCACAAAGCGTTATTTAAGTTGGAGAATCTTAAAAATATTTTGTTTTAATTAATGACGCCCAAAGGTGCAAGCACGCTTTGGGGTCAGTAAGGAAAAAGTAATATGAGTAAAATACCACCCATAGAATATGGTAAGTATTATCACATATACAATAAAGGCATAAATGACCAAAATATTTTTTTAGATAATGATGATTATAAGCATTTTTTAAACTTAGTATCCATTTTTTTAGGACCTGTTGCTGAAATTTTTGCTTATGTTCTTATGGGCAACCATTTTCATTTTGCTTTGCACATAAAAGACGAATACGAAATCGGTTATCTGAATCCACAATACGCACAATCAGAAGATTTATATCTGAAATGGAAAGCCTTTTTTCCAAAAAACAATGATGAAAAACAACAAAATGGTTTTTGGAAAAAGCCGGTTCCTGTAAAAATGCTTCAGCATTTATTTGAAACTTATGCAAAAGGTTTCAACAGCAAATATAGTCGAAACGGTTCATTGTTTATACGTCCATTTAAACGTATTAATATAGAAACTGAAATATATATGAAACGCCTGATTTTGTATATACACAATAATCCAATAAAACACGAATTTTGTGAAAAAGCTAATGATTATCCTTGGTCATCATATTTAAGTTTGCTGAGTATAAAACCTACTAAACTTGCTCGTGAAATAGTAATCGAATGGTATGATAATAAAACTAATTTTATAAGTTTACATCAAAAAGGAGATGATTTTGATGATATAAAGAATCTGTTTATTGAAGATTGACCTTTTTTGTACATGAGTAAGTTGACCTTTGTGCGTGCCATAGCACCACAAAGCGTCATTTAAGTTGGAGAATCTTAAAAATATTTTGGTTTAATTAATGACGCCCAAAGGTGCAAGCACGCTTTGGGGTCAGCAAAAAATAAAAAATTATATGAACACACAAGAAAAACTATCAACCCTGCGCTCTTTAATGAGCAAAAACAACATTGATGCTTATGTAATCCCAATGACTGACCCGCATATGAGTGAATATGTTGCTGACCATTGGCGGGCAATTAAATGGTTGTCAGGTTTTTCAGGCTCAACTGCGAACGTTGTTGTAACCCAGGATTTTGCTGGATTATGGACGGATTCCAGATATTTCATACAAGCTGAGGCTCAATTACAGGGGAGTGGTATTGAACTGGTAAAGCTTAAAATTCCACATACACCGGAGTATATTGATTGGTTAAATAAAAACCTTACAACTGGTGCTGTTGTAGGGTTTGATGGGAAAGTGTTTTCTGTAGGTATCGCTCAATCAATGCAAACAGCATTTGAACGAAAAAAAATTAATATTTCTGCTGATTTTGATTTTATTTCAGGAATCTGGAAAGACAGACCTGAGATTCCTGCTAATGAGGTGTTTGTGCATGATGTAAAATATGCCGGACAAAGCAGGACAGAGAAAATTGCAATAGTCAGGGAGAAGATGAAAGAAAAAAATCTTGATTATCATTTATTATCCTCTTTAGATGATATCGCCTGGTTGTTTAATTTGAGAGGGAATGACATTCTTTACAATCCACTGTTTATCAGTTTTGCATTAATTTCCAGGAATGAAGCAAAACTTTTTATTGATGATAAAAAACTGGCTCAAGAAGTTAAATCAGAATTTACAGGTGATAAGATTGTATTAAAACCTTATGATGAGGTTTATTCAGTACTTTCAAAAATGAACGATTCCGAGGCAATTTTTACTCAATTGTCTAAGACTAATTATGCTCTTTATAAGGCCATACCTGATTCATGTTCTATAGTTGATGATGTTAATATCACAACTATTTTAAAGTCGATGAAGAACGAAACCGAAATTGACAATATTCGTGAAACTATGGTTAAAGATGGTGTAGCTATGGTAAAATTTCTATACTGGTTGGAACAATCGGTTGGGAAAGAAAAAATAACGGAGATTTCTGCCGGGGATAAATTATTATCTTTCAGAAAAGAACAAGAAGGTTTTTTTGGTGAAAGTTTCGGTGTAATTTCAGGATACAAAGGCCATGCAGCTATGCCGCATTATAGTGCCACAAAAGAAAGTGATGTTGAATTAAAACCGGAAGGAATTTATCTGGTTGATTCAGGTGGGCAGTATTATGGGGGAACTACAGATATTACCCGTACAGTAACTTTGGGAAAGCTTTCAGATGAAGAAAAACGTGATTTCACTCTGGCACTGAAAGGGACAATTGATTTGGCAATGGCGGTTTTTCCACATGGAACAAAAGGTGTACAGTTGGATGTTATAGCCCGTAAAGCTTTGTGGGACAACAAAATGAATTATGGACATGGAACAGGCCATGGAGTCGGGTTCTTTTTAAATGTACACGAAGGTCCACAGTCAATCAGTACAAGCGGTTCCGGGCACATGGCCACTGTATTTCAACCAGGAATGCTAACATCAGATGAACCTGCTTTTTATCGGGAAGGAAAACATGGTATCAGGATTGAAAATTTAATTTTAGTTGTTGAAGATGAAGAAAATGAATTCGGTAAATTTTTAAAATTTGAAACGGTTACACTTTGCCCTATTGACCTGAAACCGGTTGATGTGAACTTGTTAACTGAGGATGAAAGAAATTGGTTAAATGATTACCATAAAGAAGTTTATCTAAAACTCTCACCTTATTTAGATGATATTCATAAAAAGTGGCTTGAAGAAAAAACAAGGCATTTATAGATTAAAATCCCTATTATATAATATTAAACCCGGTATGTTCATTGTAATATATCGGGTTTTATATTGTGTATTGATTTATGACAGTAATTTTATTGATTTTAAGCAAATATGATTGTTGTCATATTTTTTTCCAATTTGGTTTTTTAATTTTAGGTGGTCTCTAAAAATTCAGTAATCAAGGCTTGCCAAAATTCAAAAGCTTGATTTTACTCTTGTAAATGAGTGTTTTAAAATTTTGGAGTAACGCAGAGAAGTAGATTTTTAGAGCTTACCTTTATTCTTTATTTAAGCCGGATTATATGACTGACTTAGTTAAAAAAGTATTGCCACCCAAAAAATGGAAATTTCCTGCGCTAATTATTACCGGTAGCATTATTGGGCTTATTGCTTTTATATTGTATACTTCAAATGCTGTTTCCTATTTATCTGACAAGCCGGAAACCTGTATTAATTGTCATATAATGGTACCCCAATATTCTACCTGGCAGCATAGCTCCCATCGTGAAAATGCAACTTGTAACGATTGTCATGTGCCTCATAATAATGTGTTTAATAAATATTATTTTAAGGCAAAAGATGGTTTACGTCATGCATCAATGTTCACTTTTAGAATGGAACCGCAGGTCATTTTTATTCATGAAGCGGGCAAAGAAGTCGTGCATAACAACTGTGTAAGGTGTCATAATGAACTTTTAACAGATAGTAAATTAAACACACAAACAAATTTAAAACATTACGATAAATCAGAGAGGGAGTGTTGGGAGTGTCACAGGGAAGTTCCACATGGCAGGGTAAACAGTTTATCATCTGTGCCTTACGCCAGGATACCTGTAGAATCTGCTAAAATTCCCAAATGGTTAAACAAATCTAAATGAAAAACGTTATGAGCGAACAGAAAAGAAAACCCATAGTTAATTGGTTAGTATTAATAATAACAATTGTTGCGGTATTTTTACTTGGAATGTTAGCTTCTTCAATAACAGAACGAAAAGCTGAGGCTGTTTTTACTTATACACCAACCGTGAAAATTAACCGGGAAGAACCACGTAATGAGGTTTGGGGTGAAAATTTTCCAAGAGAGTATCAATCCTATTATGAAACGGAAGATACTAGTTTTAATAGCAAATATAATGGAGGCGTCATGATTGATATGCTGGAAGTTGATCCAAGACTGGTTGTTTTATGGGCTGGTTACGGATTTTCTAAAGATTATAATCAGGGTAGGGGACATTTTTATGCAGTAACCGACCTTCAAAATACACTACGTACAGGTGGCCCAACAGGTTCAACGGATGGTCCAATGCCGGCAACCTGCTGGACATGTAAAAGCCCTGATGTTCCCAGGGTGATGAAAAGAGACGGTGTTGCTGAATTTTATAAAGGAAAATGGGCCCGCCTGGGTAGCGAAATTGTTAACCCTATTGGTTGTGCTGATTGTCATGATTCTGAAACCATGAACCTCAGAATTTCAAGACCTGCATTGATAGAAGCTTTTGAGAGACAAGGGAAAGATATTAATAAGTCTACTCATCAGGAAATGCGTTCACTTGTTTGTGCACAGTGCCATGTTGAATATTATTTCAATAAAAAAGAACCTGCTGAAGGTGTTCCATACCTAACCTTTCCTTGGGATAAAGGAATGAGCGCAGAACAAATGGAAGAATATTATGATAATATTGAATTTAAAGACTGGACACATAAAATTAGCAAAGCTCCTATGTTGAAAGCACAACATCCGGGATATGAGGTATATTTAACTGGTATTCACGCAGAACGAGGAGTTTCTTGTGCTGATTGTCACATGCCTTACAAATCAGAAGGTGGTATTAAATTTACTGACCATAAAATTCAGAGCCCTTTAAATAATGTAGCTAATTCTTGCCAGGTTTGTCATCGACAGGAAGCCGGAACATTAATTAAAAATGTTTACGATCGTCAGGATATGATTATTGGAAATCGTGATAAACTTGAAGAGTTGGTTGTCAGGGCACATGTTGAAGCCGGTAAATGCTGGGAATTAGGTGCAAATGAAGATCAAATGAAAGAAATTCTTATGGGTATCAGGCATGCACAGTGGCGCTGGGATTATGCCGCTGCCAGTCATGGGGGATCATTTCACTCACCGGTTGAAATTGGCAGGGTAATAGGTACCGGAATTGATGTTGCACAGGAAACCAGGATAAAACTGGCTCGTTTATTAATTGAATTAGGGCACAAAGGAGAGGTGCCATATCCGGATATATCAACCAAAGAAAAGGCCCAGAAATTTATTGGTTTACCGGTAGATAAACTGAAAGAAGATAAGGCAAAATTTATTGAAGAACTTTTACCAAGATGGTTAGAAGAAGCAAAAGAAAGAGAGAGTAAATATACAACAGAGAAGATATAAAGCCGCCATAAATTATTTCTTATATATTATACACACTATAAGACCTTCTGAAATGATGAAGGTCTTATTTTTTAATACCTACGAATGAGCAAAGTGCTAAACTAAATGATAAAAAAAGAATCATAGGTCTTAATTTAGTGGATAATCGCTTCAATAAACCAATTATTTGTATTATTTTTCGCCTGTTAATTTAGAATTTTTAATCTATAATTTAGAATTAAACAAATGAACATACTATATAAATTCTTCTCTTCAATAATTACAACTGTAGTGCTTCTGGCACTCTATGCATCTGCTGCTTCTATGGCTACTTTTATTGAAAATGATTATGGAACATCAGTTGCAAAATACCTGGTTTATAACTCCTGGCCTTTTAATGTTTTGCATTTTTTGCTGGTGGTAAATATGATTGTTGCGTTTTTCAAATACAAGATGTTTGAACCCAAAAGGTTAAGCATGTTTCTGTTTCATTTTGCATTTATTGTAATTATTATTGGTGCGGCTATAACCAGGTTTGTCAGCTATGAAGGCAGTATGCATATCAGGGAAGGAGACACCAGTAATAAAATTCTTACTTATAATTCTTATCTAAAAGTAGAAATCAATAATGGTGAGTCTGTATATAAATCAGAAACCCCGGTTAACTTCAATGCTATTTCCGGTAATAAGTTTAATGATGTAATTGATTTTGATAATGAAGAATTTACTATCAATTTAAAACAAGTAATTCCTAATGCGGTAGAAAATGTTGTTGCGGCTGAAAATGGTGAGCCTATTGTAGTTTTTACTTTTTTAAATAATAATATCAGGAATGATGTAACCATTAAATACGGTGAAACAAAATGGGTTGGTGATCAGCTTTTTTGTTTTGGGATAAATCCACCCGAGAATGCTTTTTATCTGGATTATGTTAATGATACTTTATGCTTTATGAACAATGAAGAAGTCAGTTATTCCATCATGCGTGATTCTGTGGTAGGCAAAATTGATGCTAAAATCCTAAGCCCTTTACTAAACAGGTTTTTATATACATGGAATACCAATGCACTGGTGTTGAACAAAGTATATCCTAAAGCAAAAACGGAACTGAGGAGTATGGGAATAAAAAATAATGGTGGACAAAATGCCTTAATATTTGATATAACAAATAATAACCAAACCCAGGAATTACTTGTTTTTGGGAAAGACAGTTACATTGGAAAGCAAAACAATATAAAGTCAGGTAAATATAATATTGCTATTTCTTATGGTTCGAAAGAAATTGAATTGCCTTTTTCTTTAAAGCTGAATGATTTTGTCTTGGAAAAATATCCGGGTTCATCCAGTCCGGCTGCATATGAAAGTTTTGTTACCTTAACTGATAATCGATATTCAAAAGTTGAGGAACATAAAATATTTATGAATAATGTCCTTGAGTATGGTGGCTACCGTTTTTTCCAGTCATCTTACGATCAGGATGAAGGAGGTACAATTTTATCGGTAAACCATGACTCATGGGGTACTTTTTTAACTTATCTTGGTTATACATTATTAACTATTGGAATGTTTATTAGTTTAATTAATAAAAACAGCAGGTTCAGATTCCTGGATAAAAAAATAAAGGAATTTGATATGCCAAAAACAATTGTTCTGGTTTTAGGTTTATTCCTGGCTTCTCAATTTAATACTAAAGCCCAAAGTACTGAAAGATTACCCTTAATTGATAAATCACATGCTGATAAATTTGGTCAACTTCTGGTCCAGGATAAAGGCGGTAGAATAAAACCGGTAAATACCCTAACTAATGAATTACTCAGGAAATTAACAAGGCGTAGTACATTTAATGGAATGAACTCTGATCAGGTTTATATTAGTATAATGCTTAGACCAGATTTATGGGCAAGGACACCAATTATTAAAATTAAACATCCTGAATTGATTAAGAGGTTCAACACCAGGGAAGATCAGGTTGCTTTAAGCAATGTGTTTGATAAAAATGCTAATTATATCCTAAATAATGAAGTTAAGCATGCATATAGCAAAGGTAGCGGTAAACAGGATATGATGGATAAAGAAATTCTGAAACTGGATGAAAGGGTGAATATTCTTTATTCTACTTTAAGTGGTAATTTCCTTAATATTTTTCCTGAAAAAAGCAGTGAAAATAATAAATGGGTTAATGTTAACGATGTTAAACTTGATTCATCAAATGTCTATATGTTGTTGTCTGCTTATCTTATAGAAGTTGAAAAGGCAATTAAATCAGGAAACTGGTCAGAAGCGGATAATGCGTTATCGGCGATTGCAAATTACCAGGAAGAAAATGGAAAAAGTATCCTGATAAACAAAAATAAAATTAAAGCTGAGGTTTTTTATACCAAATCGGCTATTTTCAGGCATTTATTTGAGTTTTATTTCATAATTGGCCTGTTTTATTTGGCATATTTGATTTTGATTATTTTATTGCCAAAGCTAAATTTTAAATATATTGATTTGGCAGCAAGGGTATTAATTTATATAGCCTTTGCAGCACATACGTTTGGTCTGGCTTTGCGTTGGTATATTTCCGGACATGCACCCTGGAGTAATGGTTATGAAAGTATGATTTATATTTCGTGGGTAACCATGCTTGCCGGGGTGATATTTGCAAACAAAAACAAAATTTCTTTGGCATCAACTACTGTTTTAGGTGGCATTGTTTTGTTAATTGCGCATTTAAGCTGGATTGACCCGGAAATCACTAACCTGGTTCCTGTGCTTAACTCATATTGGCTTACTATTCATGTGGCTGTTATTATTGCCAGCTATGGTTTTGTTGGTTTGGGTGCAATTTTGGGTTTTGTTAACCTGGTATTAATGATTGTTAAAACACCTAAAAATTTTGACAGAATTAACAATAATATTTTACAGCTTACCTATATTAACGAAAAAAGTTTAATTATAGGCTTATATCTTTTAACTATTGGTACTTTCCTTGGTGGAGTTTGGGCAAACGAAAGCTGGGGACGATATTGGGGTTGGGATCCTAAGGAAACCTGGGCATTAATTACAGTGGTTGTTTATGCTATTGTTGTACATGTTCGCCTTGTTCCTACACTAAAAGGGATTTTTACCTTCAACTTTTTGTCACTTATTAGCTTTTCAGCTGTAATAATGACTTATTTTGGGGTAAATTATTATTTAACAGGTTTGCATTCCTACGCTTCCGGCGATCCTGTTCCAATGCCAAATGTTGTTTATTATGCGGTAATTGTTATTTTAATTGTAGCAAATGTTGCCTATTTTAGGGATAAAAAATTTGAGATAACAGCTGAGTAAAGTTATAATACTTTTGCGCCTTTGTGTCTCTGCTGTTTATTTCTTTTCTTTACGGTTAAATTTTTATTTAATGTCACAAAAACTTAGCATAAAAGATTGGGCTTTAGAAGACAGACCACGTGAAAAACTTGTTGCAAAAGGGCTTCAAAGCCTATCAGATGCTGAGTTGATTGCTATTTTAATTGGTTCTGGGAATAGGGAAGAAACTGCCGTAGAATTATCTAAACGTATTTTAAAAAGTGCTGAAAATAATTTAAATACACTTGGTAAACTTAACCTGAATGATCTGCAAAAATTTAATGGGATTGGTGAAGCAAAAGCAATTTCCATTGTTGCTGCCTTGGAATTAGGTCGTAGAAGGAAACTTTCAGAAATTATTGAAAAGAAAAAAATACGATCGAGCAAAGATATTTTCGAGTTTTTTCATCCCATTTTGGCAGATTTACCCCATGAAGAGTTTTGGGTTGTTTTTTTAAACCAATCTAATAAAATTATTGATAAGTACAGAGTTAGCCAAGGAGGTATTGCCAGTACCGTTATTGATGTTCGACTAATTATGAAAGCGGCTATTGAAAAACTGGCTTCATCAATAATTATGTGCCATAACCATCCATCAGGAAATTTAAAACCAAGCAAAAGCGATATTGACATAACAAAAAAATTACGTAATGCTGGCGAAATAATGGAAATTAAAGTCCTTGACCATGTAATTGTTACAGATGAAAACTATTATAGTTTTGCGGATGAGGGGATGTGATTTTGATTAAGAAAATTTTTGTAAATTTGTAATATGAACTTGATTGAGAAAAATATTGAGAAATTAATTAAACTTTGTAAAAATTACAATGTCCAGAAATTGCATGTATTTGGCTCTATTCTTAGTAATGTTGGATTTGCCGTACAATAACATATATCTTCATGCATTAATATAATGAAACTATTAATCTATGTCCCCCAAATTACCCCGCGCATAAACTATATATTTGACTTTATTCTAACTGACCTTCTGGGTGTACCATATATTATTACAGATCGTTTAAACAAATTTTTCGAACCATCAATCATAAAAATTCAATATAGTCCAAACTATACTTCCATTCCAAATTGTTTATTTATCAAAGCAAACAAATTGCTTTTTGAAGAAGATATAAAACAACAAAAAATTGAAATTTCAAATTGGCATGAGACTAAGGTCTTCTTTCAAACTGGTGAACAGTCCTTTATTCCGTTTGATATTTTTGCTGCCGGTTTTTATCTTTTATCAAGATATGAAGAATACCTACCTTTTAAACCGGATAAATATGGCAGGTTTGGGGCAAATCAAAGCCTGGCGTTTAAACATAACTTTATTGAGCAACCGGTTATAGATATGTGGGTAGGATATTTTAAATCAGAGTTGTTAAAACATTATCCTGAATTGAAATTTAAAGAAAGAAAATTCCGCTTTATTTCAACTATTGATATTGATAATGCCTATGCTTATTTACATAAAGAAATATTTAGATCCTTGTTATCATCTGCGAAATTGATATTTAATTTTAAATGGGATGAGTTTATTGAGAAAATTAGTGTACATCAGGGAAAAAGTAAAGACCCATATGATAGTTATCAATTTTTGCAGGAAATACATTCTGAATACAATGTTCAATCAATCTATTTTTTCCTTACCGCAAAATATGCTAAAAATGATAAAAATATTTCACCGGACAATAAACCGTTTAAACAACTAGTGGAATTGATATCTGAATACACTGAAATAGGTATCCACCCTTCCTATGCATCAAATAAAAATACCGATATTGTAAATTCTGAGAAAGAAAAACTGGAAAAACTTTCAGGGAAAGTAATTTCTAAAAGCAGGCAGCATTTTTTAATGTTAAAATTCCCGGAAACTTATCGAAATTTAATAAAGCTTGGTATAACAGAAGATTACAGTATGGGATATGCCTCAGTAACTGGTTTTCGTGCAGGAACATGTACACCATTTTACTTTTTTGATTTAGAGGCTGATAAATCCGAAAAATTGAAAATAATCCCTTTTGCTTTGATGGATGTGGGTCTGAAAGAATATAATAAGCTTGGTTCTGAAGATGCGATCAAAGAAATTGAAAAAATTATTGAAAATGTAAAAAAAGTAAAAGGATTATTCGTAAGTTTATGGCATAATGAGTCTTTAGGTAATAAAAGCAAGTGGAAAAATTGGAAGCTTACCTATGAAAGGATGATACAATATGCATTAAATGGAAATTAGCTACCTGAAACAAAATGAGATTAATGTAACTAAATGGGACAACTGTATTGCCGGTTCCATTAATGGTATTGTATATGCGTATTCATGGTATTTAGATGTTGTTTGTGAAACATGGGAAGCACTTGTATTTGGTGATTATGAAACCGTTATGCCATTAACCCAGGGCAAAAAATATGGAATTTCTTATCTGTATCAACCACCATTTAGTCAGCAACTTGGTATTTTTTCCTCACAAAACCTTTCTGAAGAGGTTGTGATTTGCTTTATTAAATCAATACCTAAAAAATATCGTTTCGTTGAAATTAACCTCAATAAATTTAACTTGATTAGTTCGGCTGGTGAAATAAAAGTAAAACAGAAAACAACTTATGAACTTGAATTAATAAAGGATTATGAAAGCCTTTTCAGGAGGTATAAAAAAAATACTATCAGAAATATTAGAAAGGCAATTCAGAATAAAATTACCATTGTACCAGGTTTAAAACCTAATGATGTAACAAACCTAATTATTTCAAGTGGTAACCAACAGGAATATAAAGAAAAGGATATTGCCATAATAAGAAGACTTATAGCTGGGGCAGGGAGAAAAAAATCAGGGCAATTATATGGTGCATATACTGATAAAAATGATTTATGTGCAGCAGGCTTTTTTGTACATTCTAATAGGAAAGTATGTTTTATCCTTTCAGTTGCCAATGATGAAGGCAAGGAGTTGGGGGCAATGTTTTTATTAGTTGATGAATTTATCAAGCAATATGCCTCGAGGAATATGATTTTAGATTTTGAAGGCTCAAACATTGAAGGAATAGCCCGGTTTTATGCCGGATTTGGGGCAAAACCCTTTAATTATCCGGCAATAAAAATAAATAAGTTATTTTATCCATTAAGATTGATTAAGAGGTAATATTCTGGTTTAATGCATATTATTTGTTTATAAATATTATAAAGCAGAAATAGTCATAAATGAAAATATTGTTAATATGTTATTTGTTAACAATTTGACAGTTTAACAATTTAACCATTTAAAGTATAGACTCATGATTAATTTACCAGGCAGGGAAAATTCAATATTAAATCAATTCATTGCTGAATTGCGTGATGTTAATATTCAAAATGATCCGATGAGGTTCAGGCGTAACCTTGAAAGGATAGGCGAAATATTTGCTTATGAAATAAGTAAAACATTGAGTTATAATCAAAAACAGATTAAAACCCCACTTGGCGAAACAAACATGTTATTGCCTGACAATAATGTGGTATTAGCATCAATAATGCGTGCAGGCTTACCTTTTCACCATGGTTTGCTAAACTATTTTGACAAGGCTGAAAATGCTTTTATTTCTGCTTTTAGGAAATACCATAAGGATGGTAATTTCGATATACAGTTTGGTTACTTATCTTCACCGATAGTTGATAATAAAACCCTTATTCTTTCTGACCCAATGCTGGCTTCAGGTTCATCAATGGTTTTGGCATATAAAAACATGCTCAATAAAGGCACTCCTAAGCACACACATATTGTTTCTATTATTGCAAGTAAAGAAGGTATTGAATATTTAAGGAAAAATACACCTAAGGATAAAATTACACTTTGGGTAGGTGCTGTTGACGATGAACTTACCGCAAAAGCATATATCGTTCCAGGCCTGGGAGATGCCGGTGATTTGGCTTATGGGGCTAAGGAATAAATAGCTAAAATTGTTATATTGCTAAATTGTTATATTGTTAAAATCAAACAATATAGCAATATAAAGCTATAGTTTAGATTGTCTGGGATATTTTTAATATCTGTATTGCTTATATTTTGCAAGTGATTAGTATACTGGTAATTAGTAATTAAATGAAATTAGCATTCATTTTTAATTACCAATTACCAATTATCTGTAAATTAATATAAAGAAGATAGTTATAAGCACTCCAGAGTATTTAAACTAGAGCCCAATATAACAATAATTAACTCTTAATCAGATCAATAACAATCATTATCTTCAATGCATTGTGCATCAATAACAGCAATTGTTGCCATATAAACAATTTCCCTAACTGAGCTTTCAATTTGTAAAACTTGTATTGGTTTGTTCATACCCATTAAAACCGGTCCGATAACTTCACCTTCACCAATTTCCTGCATCATTTTGTAGGCTGCATTACCTGTACTTAAATTAGGGAATATGATTGTATTTACTTTTTTCCCTTTAAGTTTTGTGAAGGGGAACTGCTTTTCCCTGTTTTTTTGGTTAAATGCAAAGTTAGCCTGCATTTCACCATCAACAACAATATCCGGATATTTTTCATGTAAAATTTTAACCGCATCTTGAACTCTTTCAGGGCTACCACCTTTAACAGAACCAAAATTAGAATAAGAAATCATAGCCATGACTGGTTCAACGCCATATTTTTTAATAGTTGAAGAAGTTAACAAGGTGGTTTCAACAATGGTTTTTGCACTGGGTTGCCTGTTCACAGTTGTATCAGCAAAAAACAGGGGCCCCTTTTTTGACATAACTACATGCATTCCGGCAATGTGGTTATATTTCGGGTGTGTTCCAACTATTTCAAGGGCAGGTTGCATCACATGCGAATACTTTGCTGTAGTTCCCGAAACAAAAGCATCTGCATCGCCGTTTTCAACCATCATAATACCAAAGTAGTTTCGGTCAAACAGAGTTTCTTTGGCTTCTTCATATGTCAAACCTTTTCGCTTTCTTTTTTCCCATAATATCTTTGCATATCTGTCCCTTCTTGGTGCTTCTTCTTTACACCTGGGGTCTATTATAGGTACATTTTTTAAATCTAATTGGTTATCTTCAATCAATTGATTAATGACCTCAACATTTCCTAATAAGATAGGTTTTGCCAGTTTTTCATGAACAATAACCTGTGCGGCTTTTAATACATTGAAATTTGTTGCTTCGGCAAATACCACTGATTTAGGATTTTGCCTGGCTTTTTCATTAACGTCCCTAATCAACTTATTCCCATGTCCTAACCGATTTTCCAACTCAATTTTATAAGCTTCCCAATTTTTGATTGGATCCTGGGCAACATTTGTGTCCATGGCAGCTTTAGCAACGGCAGGTGCTACAATTGTTATTAGTCTGGGGTCAAGTGGTTTTGGAATAATATATTCTTCACCAAATTTTAAGTTTTTCGTATTATATGCAGCATTTACATCTTCCGGAACATCCATTTTCGCTAAAGAAGCTATGGCATAAACAGCTGCTTTTTTCATTTCTTCATTAATTGCTGTAGCTTTAACATCAAGCGCACCCCTAAAAATAAAAGGAAAGCCCAAAACATTATTTACCTGGTTGGGATAATCAGATCTTCCGGTAGCCATTATTACATCAGGCCTTGCATCCATGGCATCTTCATAAGAGATTTCAGGGTCAGGGTTTGCCATAGCAAAAACAATGGGATCCTTAGCCATACTCTTAACCATTTTTTTTGAAACCTGATCTTTTACAGAAAGTCCCAGAAAAACATCAGAATCTACCATGGCGTCTTCCAGGGTTGTTATTTTTCGTTTTGTAATGAACTTCTTTTTATATTTATTTATATTATCTCTTTCTTCATTAATTACACCTTTACTATCGCACATTACAATATTCTCAGGCTTGGCACCAAGTGAAATAATTAAATCTGTACATGCCATGGCCGATGCTCCGGCACCACTAACGACCATTTTTATGTCTTCGATTTTTTTATTGACCAATTCAAGTGCATTTACAATACCAGCTGCTGAAATGATTGCGGTACCATGCTGATCATCATGCATTACAGGAATATCCAGTTCCTCTTTTAGGCGTTTTTCAATTTCAAAACATTCAGGTGCTTTGATGTCTTCAAGGTTAATTCCTCCAAAAGTTGGTGAAATTTCTTTAACTGTTTCAATAAATTTGTCAACGTCAGTTGTATCAATTTCAATATCGAAAACATCTACATCAGCAAAAATTTTGAAAAGCAAGCCTTTGCCTTCCATTACTGGTTTGCCGCCCAATGCGCCCAGGTTTCCAAGTCCCAATACTGCTGTGCCATTTGAAATTACTGCAACAAGGTTTCCTTTGGCTGTGTATTTATAAGCATCTTTTGGGTTTTTTTCTATTTCAAGGCATGGTTCTGCAACACCTGGAGAATAAGCAAGTGCCAAATCTCTTTGGGTACTGTATGGTTTTGTTGGAACAACCTCAATTTTACCCGGTCTTCCTACGTAATGATATTTTAAAGCATCATCTTTTGTAATTTTTGCCATTTCAATTAATTTTAAGATTTTGTAAAGCAAAGGTAAGGGGTTTTAATTTTATTAGATTCTTAAATAATGTATTTCTAAACATAAACTTATATGTTGAGCACAATATTTATACAAATGTTATAGATATACAATTATAATAAATAGTTTAACGTTATATTTTTGATAAACTTGATTAAATTAATGAGCTTAGTTATGGTGATTCTTAAACATTGGATCCAGGTTATATATTTTGCGATACTTCTGCTTTTTTCTAACAACATTCTTATTGCCCAGGATGATGATATTATACCTTTTGGAGAGGAAGATGATGATTACCAGGAATACTTTTTGGGTTTTAATTTGACTTCGAACATGCATGGGGGCCTTGTCAATTTTGCCCTGGTAAAACCTCTGGCAAATGGGAAAAAGGAAATTATTTTATTGACAAAAGATGATTTTGTTTATCAGGCAATGGGGAAACAAAAATCACTGGGAAACCCAAAAAAAAATAATTTTTTTGAAAAATATGAAATAAAAAACCCGACAGTTTTGGATCATTTATGGAAGTTAAGATATGTAGAATATCCCAATCTGACTCGTGAAAAAATGGATCCCGGATGGTCAGAAAATGACTCAATACCTTTTTTACCTACGGAAGCACAAATGGATATTCTTCGTGGATTTGGTATTGAACGATTCACCGATTATATATACAACGACGACGCATTTCGCTTATTAAGTTCAATGGAAGATCCTCTATGGGTGAAAAGCTATAGGGAAAGCTATTGAGAGAAATTATTTTTTATGGTGAGCTTTAGCTCTTTCTTTTTTCTTCTTTTTCCTTGTACGTTTTCTTTTCATTTTTTTAAATGCATTTTGTTTTATTATCACATAACGGACAGACAAAGCTGTTTGACTGTACCACGGGTTTTCACCACCTGATAAATTAAAAGCAGGTTTAAAATCATATGAAACAGTGAAACCTGCCAGGGTTATTTCGGCTCCTGCCAATGTTGTTATCCCGTGAGGAGGCTGATAAACAGGATCAGAAGAGGTGATAAAACCTTTATGAAAACCAGCACCCAGATAAAGGTTCAGCCTTTTTGTAACCAAAGGAAAATGATATTCAGGGATAATGGTCAACATCAATTCTTCACGAAAAAAACTTGACTGAAAAATCACTTCTGCTGTTAAATGTTTATATATTTTTTGCTGAAAAGATATTCCCCAATCCGTTCCTAATCGTACACCTCCTGCAGTAAAATAGGATTGTGAAAATGAACTTGTGAAAATGAGCAAAAAAAATAAATTTAAAAAAAACTTTTTCATAAGATTATAAACGCTAAAGCTGAAATTTTGTTTTGGAAAAATGATAACTTATTAAAAGTTTGATATTTTTAAAACCATTTAAAATCATCACAAAAACATATTTTTCCAATAATTGAGGTGCATTATCTGATGTTGATTTAAAAAAAAATAAATAAAATATTGTCATTTAAAAGAAATTACCTACTTTTGCAAGCTATTAAATAGTATGGTAAATTATAAACAGAAAAGGATATGCATTTAACATCAGAGAAGAAGAAAGATTTTTTTAAAACTTATGGCAAGTCAGAATCTGACACAGGTACTTCTGAAGCACAAATAGCTCTTTTTTCTTATCGAATCAGTCATTTAACTGACCACCTTAAAAGCAACAGAAAAGATTACAGTACACAAAGAGCTTTGCTTAAACTGGTTGGTAAAAGAAGGAGACTTCTTGATTATTTAAAGAAAAACGATATTGAAAGATACCGGACAATAATCAAGTCATTAAATTTAAGAAGATAAATAAAAAAAGGCAATCTGGTATTGCCTTTTTTTATTTGAATATCTTTCCAAAGAATTAAAAATTTAACAAAAAACATTATGTATAATTTATATAAAAAAGATATAGATCTTGGTGATGGCAGGACTATTACTATAGAGACTGGTAAATTAGCAAAACAAGCAGATGGTTCTGTAGTGGTGAAAATGGGTAAAACTATGCTTTTAGCTACTGTTGTTTCTGCTAAGGAGCAAAGAGAAAATGCTGATTTTATGCCTTTATCAGTTGAATATAAAGAAAATTTTTCAGCAGTGGGCCGTTTCCCGGGTGGGTTCTTAAGAAGAGAAGGAAGACCGGGCGATAGCTCAATATTGGTGGCAAGGTTGGTTGACAGGGCTTTGCGTCCGCTTTTCCCTGATGATTTTCATGCAGAAACTTTCGTTACTATTAGCCTGATATCAGCAGATCCTGAATCAATGCCTGATTCACTTGCAGGATTAGCAGCTTCGGCAGCTTTATCGGTTTCTGATGTTCCTTTCGAGGGACCTATTTCAGAAGTTCGGGTAGCCAGGATCAATGGTGAATTGAAAATTAATCCTTCTATGGAGGAAAATGAGAACTCTGATATTGATATCATGGTTGCAGCAACAATAGATGATGTGATGATGGTTGAAGGTGAAATGGATGAGGTTTCAGAAAAGGAAATGCTTGAGGCTATCAGGTTTGCCCATGATGCAATAAAAGTTCAATGCCAGGCACAAATTGATTTGGCAAAAGAATTAAATGTTGTAAAAAGGGAGTATGAAGGTGATGTGAAAAATGAAGAGTTATTTAATAAAATGAATGATTTTGCATACCAGAGAATATATGATGTAGCAAAAAAATCATTACCTAAACATGAACGTAGCGATGCTTTTTCTGAAATTAAAGCAGAATTTGTAGAAACTTTAAGTGAGGAAGAACAAGAAGAGTTTGATTTCTTAATTGGTATGTACTTTCATGATATTGAAAAGAAAGCGGTTAGGAACTTACTTTTGGATGAAGGTAAAAGGCTGGATGGTAGGAAATCAACCGAAATAAGACCAATTTGGAGCGAAATTGATTATTTACCTGCTGCACATGGTTCTTCAATTTTTACCAGGGGTGAAACCCAGTCGTTAACCACCGTTACTTTAGGTACACGTATGGATGAAAAAATTATCGATGAGGTTTTAGTACAAGGACGAGATAAATTTCTATTACATTATAATTTCCCTCCATTTTCAACAGGCGATGCCCGTCCGGTAAGAGGGATTAGCAGGAGAGAAGTTGGTCATGGTAATTTAGCACACAGGGCCTTGAAAGGAATGTTACCTGCTGAGGAAGATAATACATATACTATAAGGATTGTGTCTGATATTTTGGAATCAAACGGTTCATCATCAATGGCAACAGTTTGTGCCGGAACTTTGGCTTTAATGGATGCCGGTGTTCAAATAAAGCGCCCTGTTTCAGGTATTGCTATGGGATTGATAATGGATAACGAGGACAGGTACCAAGTCCTATCTGATATTTTAGGGGATGAGGACCATTTAGGTGATATGGACTTTAAAGTTACCGGTACTGAGAAAGGGA
>JBDLJL010000013.1:0-49264 GCA_039714415.1 Bacteroidota bacterium | reverse complement strand
AATAACCAATATTCAATGATTATTGCTACAATGACGAAATGAGCTAATAGCCAAACAAAAAAAGTGAAAATGATGAAATGTAAACAAATATCAGAACATTTAATCGATTATATTGATTTAAAACTGGATAAGCAAACATTTGAAATAATTGACAAACATATTTCTGAATGTGAAAACTGCCGAAAAGAATATAACGAACTAAAAGACTTATTTGGTGATATAAAACAAAAAGACGAAGTGCAACCGGATATCAGCCTTAAAAATAATTTCATGAAAATGATTGAGGATGAGAAAAGACTGCAATCCCGGGAAACAAAAACCAAAGTGATTCAATTAAAAATTCCTGATAAAAAAAATATTTGGCAAATGGCGGCTGCAATCGCTTTGTTGTTAACGGGTTTCCTTAGCGGATATCAATTTCAGGGTACAGGTTCAGATAAATCGGTACAAGCTGAACAATTTACAGAAATGAAGAATGATGTTGATGAAATGAAGAGGATGATGGTGTTTAACCTTCTCAAAAATGAATCAGCAAGTCAACGAATTCAAGCCGTAAATTATTCAGAGGAAATATCAAGTCCTGATAGTAAAATCATTGAAGCCTTAATTAATACATTAAATTCTGATAAAAGTACAAATGTTAGGCTTGCAGCTGTGTATTCCCTGGCAAGGTTTAAGACTAATAGTAAAGTCAAAAATGCATTTGTTGAAACATTAAACAAGCAGGACGATCCAATGATACAGATTGTGATTATTAACATGCTGGTTGAAATGGAAGAAGTAAAAGCAGTAAATGAGTTACAGGAATTATTAAAAAATAAGGATTTAAATGAGCTGGTAAAGAAACAGGCTAAACTGGGAGTGGAAGTGCTTTCATGAAATGGTTACGGGTTGCAGGTTACGAGTTACGGGTTGTTTAGTCACTGGTCATTAGTTTAATAGTAATTAGTTGTAAGGAAATGACTAATTACCAGTTACTAATGACTAATAAACTGTCAAAAAAAGAACGAATTTTTATATTGAGCAGGATACAATAACTAAATATGAAAGAAAATCAATGTCGGCTGTCGACACCGGCAATATTAAATTAAATAAATATAGTGGTAACTTTTAAAAATAATAAATATGAAAACAATTAAAATTCTTATAGCAATATTCTTTATATATCAGGTAAATATAGCATTATCACAAGAAGATGAAATTACTATATGGGCTAAAACTTTTGAAATAGTACCAAAAAACATTAAAGATTCAAGGCTTAAGTTTGTGAATTTAGCAGGTGATGTAACAATTACAGCGAATAATTTATCAAAAATTATAATTGAGGTAGATGGTATTAAGCCGAATCCTGAAAGGGCAAAAGGTTTAAAGAGAATTGGTCCTGGTGGTGGAGATAATACAGGTGTAGGCTTAAATATTAAACAGGAAGGTAACACTATTTTGCTTACAGGTGCTGTTTCTATGAGTTCAAGAACAAAATATAAAATTAGTGTTCCTAAAGATCTTAAGATTTATGTTCAATTAGGCATGATGAATAATGGTGATTTGAAAATTACAGGTTTAAATTCGGATTTAGAACTTGATGTGAAGAACTCAGATATTAAACTAAAAGAAGTAACCGGTCCTACTGTAATTAGTAGTTTAAGTGGTGATATTGATATAATTTTCGCAAAAGTAAAACAGACTAGTCCATTCTCAATAAAAGGCATAAGTGGCGATATCGACATTAGCTTGCCAATAAATACTCCTGCAGATTTGGAATTAAGGAGTATGAATGGTGGTGTTTATTCTGATTTTGATTTGAATGTGGTAGATAAAGATGACAGAGACCCTTATATTGTTAGCAGCCCGAAAATTTTCACTAAACTAAACAAAGGCGGTGTGAAAATTTATGTAAAAGCAATAAGTGGCAATATATATTTAAGGAAGAAGAAGTAAATTGAAGGTATTTGAAGATGAGGGAATGTGGAGATGAGAAAATGAGGTGACTTGCAAAGTCTTTAAAAATCCGCCAAGGCGGACAGGCATTGGAAAGTCTTAGCCCTGAGAAGATGAAGATATGGAGATGTGAAAATTTGAAAATCTGGAAATGAGATGATGTGGAGATTCTACAAATTGGCTAATGACAAATGACCAGACCGTTATCAAGTACCATCCAATTCAATAAATTGAATTTTTATTAAATAACGTTTAAATACAGAAGAAAATGATACTACATATAATATCAAAAATATACATCATTGCAATGATGATTTCGACTGGCATATTTACCGTAAATATGCCAGTGCAGGAAACTTTTGAAAAAGAAGTTAATCTAAAAAGCAATCAGGCAGTTAATCTGGAATTAAAATTTGCAGAGAATATAAATATAAAAACATGGGACAAACAAAAACTGTATGTTAAGGTAGTGGTTGAACATAACTTTAAGGAGAAACTAGATTTTCAATTGCTTGAACACAATGAAATTAGTAAGCTAGAGATTGAAGAAAAGATTAAAAATCTGGAAAAGAGAAAGAATATTAATATTGGTTCAGATCATGATTGTATTAAACTTGAAATTAATTATGACGTTTATCTTCCGGCAAATGTAGAACTATCTATTAATTCAATAAGTGGGAATTTGAATGTGAAAAATATGAAAAATAAATTAAACCTGGAAACGATAAGTGGTTTTGTTGATGTAAACCTTGATCCCAAGGGTAATTATGATTTAAAATGTAGTACAATTTCAGGCGAAATATATTCTGATTTGAAATTTGATAAAAACATCAACCCAAAACAAGATATTGTTGGAAGTAAATTAAATACAAGCTTAAATGGTGGTGGTAAATCAATTAGGTTAAAATCAATTAGCGGTGATTTGTTTATTAGAAAAAGAAAATGATATTTAAATTATTTGTTGTTAAAAGCGGTATTATCCAAATTAGGAAGTCCCGCTTTTTTTATGCACTAATTTAAATTTTTTAATCATGCTTGAAAAGTGTAATTTTGAGAAAATTTTTAAAATTCTCAAATCAATTTAATTACGCAACAAATGAGCAAATCTGTAATTGAAACCAACTTTAATTTTCCAAAGCAAAAAAGTTTTTACAAAGGCAAGGTTCGTGATGTTTATAACATTGACGATGAACTATTGGTAATGATGGTATCCGATCGAATTTCGGCTTACGACCAAGTTTTGCCGGCTGGGATTCCATATAAAGGCCAAGTTTTAAATCAGATTGCGGCAAAATTTTTAGATGCTACATCTGATATTGTGCCAAACTGGAAAATTGCAACACCTGATCCAATGGTTACTATTGGTTATAATTGTGAATCATACCCTGTGGAAATGATTGTGCGAGGTTATTTAACTGGGAGTTCATGGCGATCATACAAAAAAGGAAGCCGTGAAATTTGTGGTGTATCAATTCCCGATGGAATGAAAGAACATCAAAGATTTGAAAGCCCCATTTTAACCCCTACAACCAAAGCTGAACAAGGTGAACATGATGAGGATATTTCCCGTGAAGAAATTATTTCTACAGGTTTAGTCTCAGAAGAAGAATATATCCAATTGGAAAAATATTCGCTAGAGTTATTTAAAAGAGGTACAGAAATAGCTGCAGAGAAAGGTTTAATTCTGGTAGATACAAAGTATGAGTTTGGTAAGAAAGATGGTGTAATTTATTTGATAGATGAAATTCATACACCGGATTCATCAAGGTATTTTTATGAAGAAGGGTACGAAGAAAGACAAGCAAAAGGCGAAACCCAAAAACAGTTATCAAAAGAGTTTGTTCGAGAGTGGCTTGCAGAGCAAGGCTTTCAAGGTCTTGAAGGACAAATTATGCCTGAGATACCTGAAACTTTTATATACCAGGTTTCAGAAAGATATATCGAACTCTATGAAAAAATTATTGGTGAAAAATTCATAAAGGCTGATATTAGCAGTGTTGAAGAAAGGATTGAGAAAAATATTTTGAGCTTCCTTGCTGATAAATAGGATGTAGATTGTTGCGTGTTACGGGTGTGAGTTATGAGTTTGGCTAAACTTGTATCGCGCAACTTGCAACTCGTATTTTATAAAATAAGAATTAAAAATAAAATTATGCTCCTTAAACAAACAAAAATTGTTGCCACAATTTCTGACCGAAAATGTGATGTTTCATTCCTCAAAGAGCTTTTTGAAGCCGGAATGAATGTGGTTAGATTAAATACTGCACATCAAACAACAGATGATGCCTTAAAAGTAATTAATAATGTACGCCTGGTTTCAGAAAGGATTCCCATTTTAGTTGATACGAAAGGTCCTGAAATAAGGACAACAGAAACAGGAGGTAAAATAAGCTTAAAAGAGGGTGAAACAATTATTTTTAAAGGCGATCCTGCAGAAATATCCACATCTTCCTGTATTAATGCTAATTACAAAGGCTTTGTGGATGAAATCCCGAAAGGTAGCCGAATACTTATTGATGATGGTGAACTGGCCTTTACTGTTGTTGAAAAAAATAAAAAAGAGCTTATATGCAGAATTGAAAACGATGGTGAATTGGGAAACAGGAAAAGTATTAATGTCCCTTCCGTTTCTTTTTCTTTACCTTCATTAAGTGAAAAAGATATTAGATTTATAAATTTTGCCATTGATCAGGATGTAAGTTTTATAGCACATTCATTTGTGCGTTCTAAAGAAGATGTATTTGCAGTCCAGGAACATCTGGATAAACGAAAAAGTAATATTAAAATAATAGCAAAAATTGAAAACAGACAAGGTGTTGATAATATTGATGAAATTTTAGATCATTGTTATGGTATTATGGTGGCCCGTGGGGATTTAGGCATTGAAATACCTTATGAAGAAATACCAGGTGTGCAAAAATTTCTTGAAAATAAATGCATGAACCGAAGGAAGCCAGTAATTGTGGCCACCCAAATGTTACATTCAATGATTGAAAATCCCCGACCTACACGAGCAGAAGTAAGTGATGTAGCAAATGCAATTTATGATGGTACAGATGCCATTATGCTAAGTGGTGAAACGGCTTATGGTGAATATCCTGTTGAAGCAGTTAAAACAATGACAAGGATTGCCCAAACTGTGGAAGAAGAAAAACAGGTGCATAAAGCCCCATCTGATGAAGCATTACACAATAAAATATCTGGTTTCCTGGCAAAATCTGCAGTGTATGCATCAGCTCAGCTACCTGTAAAAGCTATGGTTTCAGACAGTATGACAGGTCGGACTATTAGGAACCTGGCTGCTTTCAGGGGCAGGTTGCCTATACTAGCTTTTTGCTATAATAAAAAGTTGATGCGTGAATTAGCTTTATCTTATGGTGTTAAAACTTATTATATCAGTCAAAGAAATTCTACTGATGAATTTTATCATATTTTAACAAGTGTGTTACTAAATGAAGGGAAAATAAAACCGGATGATTTATTGGTTGTTGTTGCAGGAAATTTTGGCCCAGGACATGGCGCTTCATTTATTGAAATTTCAACGCCGGATAATTTGTCAAAAAGGTTATCGAGTGATACACCCTAAAGATTTATAATTGATTATTGAATATTGATTGCTTTCCTTTGGAAAGATTCTGTGAATTTTTAATATATAATAAACCAGTTGATATATGGAAGACAGCATAACTTTTAGCGACTGATGCGAGTTGCAGGCTGTGAGTTACAGGTTATCGTACGTTCATTCCACAACTTGAACCTCGAAGAGCTCAGCGTAGCTAAATCCGTAATTCGTAAAAAGACGTCATTAAAATAGACAACATCCAATTTAATTAACATGTTGGTAAAAGTTCTAACTTAAGTGGCTAAATATAGTGGTTTCTAGTGTTCTTTGTGGTTGAGAATTATTAGTATATAAAAATAATTAATATGAAAAACCTTATCTTTTTTCTTACATTTCAATTTGTGCTATTTCATATGTTTGCACAGGATTACCCGGTAGCTACAAAGGACAATAGTCGTCAAAAAGGAATTGTTGTAAGGCAGCAACTTTACAAACAATCATTAGTAAAGAAGCTGAGTTTTAGATCGGTAGGCCCTGCAATTATGAGTGGTAGGGTTTCAGATATTGATGTAAACCCTGATAACCCAAATGAATTTTACGTTGCTTATGCATCAGGCGGGTTATGGAAAACGGAGAACAGGGGGATGACCTTTATCCCGGTTTTTGATAATGAAGCCGTAATGACCATCGGCGATATTGCCGTTGACTGGAAAAATGGTGAAACCCTTTGGGTAGGTACAGGCGAAGTAAATTCCAGCCGTTCATCTTATGCCGGTAATGGTATATATAAAAGTACTGATAAAGGAAAATCCTGGATTAATACAGGTTTGGCTGAAACACATCATATTGGTCGATTGATCATTCATCCGACCAATCCAAATACGGTTTGGGTGGCATCCTTAGGCCATTTATATTCAACAAACCCGGAAAGGGGAATTTTTAAAACCATAGATGGTGGAAAAAGCTGGAAAAAAAACCTTTTTGTTAACGATAGCACTGGAGCAGTAGATTTGGTTATTGATCCTAAAAACCCAGATGTATTATATGCTGCTCTGTGGCAACGAGATCGTAAAGCCTGGAATTTTAAAGGGAGTGGAAAAGGTTCCGGGATATATAAAAGTACTGATGGGGGAGAAGTCTGGCAATTAATTAGCGGTGGTAAATCAGGTTTCCCTAAAGGTAATCGTGTGGGTAGAATAGGATTGGATATTTCTCCCCAAAACCCAAATGTACTATATGCTTTGCTTGACAACCAGACTTTAAGAAAAGATGAAAAGAAAAAAGAAGATAAAGACAAACTGACAAAAAAAAGGCTAAAAACTATTTCAAATGAAGATTTCTTAAAAATAGATGATAAAAGTTTAACTGAATTCTTAAAAGATAATGATTTTCCTAAAAAGCATTCAGCAAAAAATATAAAAGAGAAAGTCAAAAACAATGAATTAAAACCTATTGCATTGGTTGAATATTTAGAAGATGCAAATGCTGACTTGTTCGATACACCACCAATTGGAGCAGAACTTTACCGTTCTAATAATGGTGGGAAAAGTTGGGAAAAAACTCATGATAAATATATTGATGATGTATATTTTACTTATGGTTATTATTTTGGTCTGGTACGTGTTTCACCCTTTAATGCTAATGAAGTATATATTAATGGAGTATTCATTCTTAAATCAGAAGACGGAGGAAAAACATTTAAGTCATTACAAAGAGAAAATGTGCATTTAGATCATCATGCTCTTTGGATTAGCTCAAAAACAAAAGACTTTTTGATTAATGGGAATGACGGCGGTTTAAATATTTCGTATGATGATGGTAAAAACTGGCTAAAAGTGAATGTACCTAATGTTGGGCAGTTCTATTCCGTAAATTATGATTTGGCGAAAAATTATAATGTTTATGGTGGTTTGCAGGATAATGGTGTTTGGAAAGGCCCTTCGGATTATGAAAAAAGTGCCGGGTGGCAACAAAGTGGTCAATATCCATATAAAATGTTAATGAGTGGCGATGGTATGCAGGTTGAAATTGATACACGAGATAACGAAACCGTTTACACAGGTTATCAGTTCGGGCATTATTACCGTATCAATAAAAAAACGGATGATTTTAAATATTTCCACCCAAAACATGAATTAGGTGAACGTCCATTACGCTTTAACTGGCAAACCCCAATTCATTTATCAAAGCACAATCAGGATATCCTGTATATGGGCTCAAATAAATTTCATCGTTCAATGGACAAGGCTGAAAGTTTTGAAACCCTTTCTGGTGAATTAACCAAAGGTGGTAAAAAAGGGAATGTTTCCTACGGAACATTAACCACAATTGATGAATCATCATTAAAATTTGGATTAATCTATGTTGGTACCGATGATGGCCTAATTCACCGAAGCGATGATGGTGGGTATAACTGGAAAAAACTTTCTGATGAACTTCCACTGGATTTATGGGTGACACGGGTAATAGCATCAAAACATAAAGAAAGCAGGGTTTATGCCTCTTTAAATGGATACCGTTGGGATGATTTCCACCCCTATTTGTATATGTCAGATGATTATGGAAAGACATGGAAGCAAATTGGCAAAGATCTGCCTGTTGAACCTGTTAATGTGGTAAAAGAAGATCCTGAAAATGAAAATCTGTTATACGTTGGTACGGATAATGGTTTGTATGTTTCAATAAACAGGGGCGAAAGTTTTATGTTAATGAACAAAGGTCTTCCGGCAGTGAGTGTGCACGATATAGTGATACATCCCAGGGAAAAGGATTTGATAATTGGCACGCATGGTCGGTCATTATATATTGCTGACATAAGCCAGTTGCAACAATTAAGTAAAGAAAATCTGAAAAAGGAAATAATCGTATTTTCAGTAAAACCGATAAGGTCGAATGGAAATTGGGGGAATAGTTCCTGGTGGAAAATGTCACCAGCAACTAATGAAACTTTCAATTTCGCTGTTTATTCAAATAGGAACCTGCAAGTTGATGTTAGAATTAAAGCTAAAAATGATTTGGTTTTAAAAGAATTTAAATCAAATTTAATAAAAGGTTTAAACTATGTTAGTTATGACTTGTCTATTGACCATGGCAAGATAAAAAAATATCAGCAGTGGTTGAATGAAAACAGGAAGAAGGATACGAAGGAAATTAAAATTGAAAAACGAGATAATGGAAATTATTACTTGTATAAAGGCAAATACACAATTGAGATAGAAAAATCGGGTAAAAAATATAGTAA
Organism: Bacteroidota bacterium; assembly: GCA_039714415.1. GTDB lineage: Bacteria > Bacteroidota > Bacteroidia > Bacteroidales > NBLH01 > NBLH01. The sequence goes on along the minus strand of JBDLJL010000013.1, from coordinate 40,523 downwards.
AGAATTTGAATTAAAGTAAAAGGATTTATTCAAAATATTGATATAAAAACAGCTATTATTATACTTTTTGTTTTTTCAATTTTTGTGTAAAATGGCTGTTTTTATTATGACTAGTATTAAAAACTATGAGAATATACCCAGATTGCATTATTCTGCAATAATATTTTTCTTAAAAGTTAGTTTATGTAAATACAAATCGTCATTAATTTGAATTTTCTTTTATTTTTGTCTAATTAGTGTGTGTCCATAAAGTTGGTGTTTTTATATAATAAGCCCCAAAGATAGGAACGAAATCTAAAAAGTTAGACATAAACGAACTCAGATATGCAAAAAAGAATAGTATCCTTTATTTTAATGCTCATATTTTCATCAGCTTTGTTTGCTCAAAATACAGAATATAAAAAGCTGAAATCTTATCTTGATAAAGAAGATTTCGATAAATGTATTGAGTCGGCACATAAATCAATCAAAAAAGACCCAAAAGAAATATTTCCGCCTTTATATGCATCTCTTGCATATTTTGAACAATTTAAAACGGCTGATAATAAATATAAAAGCAAAAAATTAAGAAACGCATTAAAATATGCTGCAAAAGCAAAAAAACTGGATAAAAAAGAGCAGGTAATTCCTAAATATAGTTCCTATTATGATGAATTAAAAAAAACCTCAATAAAATATGGTGACAAAATTTTCTATAGTGATGATAAAGATAAATCGCGCTTTATTTATGATTATCTGGTGAAAATATATAAGGACACAACTATACAATACAGGGAGTTTCATCCGGAAAGTAAAAAAAATGTAACTTCAATGATTGGTTTAAACACCCGAACAGAAAAAGTAAATCAATTTGATGACTTGGGGCTTAAACAGGGCTTTTGGACAAAAAAATACCCGAATGGTGTTCTCGCTTACGAAGTAACATTTAAGGATAATAAACCAATAGGAGATTATAAAAGATATCATGAAAATGGCAAAATAAATGCCTTTTTAGTTTATGACAACAAAGGTGAGTGGGCCGATGCTAAATTGTATGATGAAAACGGGAAAATAGTAGCTGAAGGGAAATATTTTGGTAAATTAAAAGATGGATTGTGGATATATTCTAAAGAAGGAACCAAAGTAGCTGTAGAAAATTATAAAATGGGGAAAAAGGAAGGTGTTTCAAAATCCTTTTTTAATAACGGTAATGTCTCGGAAGAAAAAAATTGGTCAGATGATAAAGAAAATGGTGTTTGGCGACAATATTACATCGACGGGAAAAAACGTTTAGAAACAAGAATTGACAATGGCATTAGAAATTCTGTTTATTACCTTTATTATGCTAATGGAAGATTGAAAATAAGGGGGGGGTACAAAAATGATCGAATGGATGGGAAATGGATGTATTATAATGAAAAAGGTAAAGTAGTAACAGAAATTGTGTATACAATGGGAATTGCGGAAAATCAGGATCGTTTGGATGAAAAGGAGCAGGATATTTTCAAACAATTTGAAGAAAATAAAAAGCGATTAAAAGACCCAAAAGATTATATAGATAATCCATATGAGTATATGAGAGACAATGGATTTAAGTAAAAGTAACGTCTAATGCTTATTCGATCTTTTCTAATGAATAATTAACTAATGAATTAATACGATGAAATACGACAAATATTTTATTTTTCTATTTGCAATAAGTGTGATTTTTTTCTCTTGTAAAACCGAGAGACAAACGATAAATGTTATTAACCTTCAAGATGCAAAAGGTGTAAGACATTATTCCAACTTATATGCTCTGCCTAAAACTGTGGTTAGGGTTAATCTTCACTTTAACCAAACCATTTTTAAAGAGGGGCCTTATAGCAAATATGCGAAAAGTTTATTAGGAATTGAAAATGTTATTTCAAGAGATCGGGTACTATGGTCTATTAACAAACTTAATTTTACAACTTATCCGGTACCTGACACTAACCATATATATTTAATTGAACAAGGAAGCAGCTTGGACAATATTGGGATTTCCTTAACATCGTGTGGACTAATTAATTCAGTAAATACCAATAAAATAAATGACAAACATTTTTATGCAAAAGAAAAGAAACAGTTTACTGGAACCCTGAATTATAATCTGGAAGAAGAACAATTAAATAAAACAAATGTGCTTGATTTTAATGATGTTCCTGTCTTGAAAGATGTTCAAACAAAAAAAACGGTATATGAAAAAGCTAAAGTAATGGCCGAAAAAATCTACACGCTTAGAGAAGATCGAGCTGCGATAATTGTAGGTGATGGTTATACTGAAACAATGCCGGACGGGCTTGCGCTAAAAGAAATTGTTAATAATCTTAATGAGCTGGAAAAAAGATACTTATCAATGTTTGTCGGTAAGCAAATGAAAAGTGAATATAGCTATAGTTTTGACTTTGTACCTTCTTCACCTAAAAAAATTACCCAGGCTATTTTATTCCGGTTTTCAACAAGCAAGGGGATTGTTTCATTTAATGATGTTAGTGGGTTACCGGTTATTATTGAGATAAATTCTTTCCAAAATATAAATCAAATAGCAAAATTCAATAAAAAACAAGGTCTTCTGAAACGAGTTGCTAAGATTGAAGAAAAAGACCATGGGGTGTATTATCGTATTCCGGAAATGGGAGTGGTTAAATTACTAATTGATGAAAAAGTTATTGCTGAGAAAAAAATAATGCTTGCGCAATTTGGTGAGGTCCACCCTTTAAACTCTGAGTATTTGGATGGAAGTTACCATATTGAATTTTACCCGGAACTTGGTTCAATCAAACAGATATCAAAGATTAAGAAATAGAATATTATAATCATTCCAAAAGGGAAGCTTCAAAAATGAGTCATATGTACTCAAATGAAAACTTCTTTATTGTTGGATTGTTATATTGTTAAACTATGTCATGCAAAAACTTTTAGTGATAAATTTATCATATATTTTCAGATTACTCATTTTTCTGTTCCTGTTATCTTTTTCATTGGTCGTAACAGCCCAGCATAAAAATGCTGTAATTAAGCAAATTGATGAACGTGGCGAGGTTTATATATTAATTGATATACCCAATAATAAAACTCTTCAAAAATTAAATAAAGTATCGAGCATCGATAAAAGAGTTTTGGGGAAAAATAGCAATAAAGTTTATGCATATGTTTCTAAAAACCAAATTCGCGATTTTGAAGATTTAAAGCTAAATTATTCATTGCAGGTTCCCCCTTCTTTAAAGTCGGAAGCTGCTATGTGTCCTGATTTTAACAGCGTTAAAAACTGGAATTGCTACCCAACATATGATCAGTATATTTCCTTAATGAATGAATTTGCCACCAATTTTCCGAATTTATGCCAACTGGAAGAAATAGGGAAAAGTGTTGATGGGAGGAGCGTTATGAGTATTAAAATATCCGACAATGTTTCGCAGGATGAAGAAGAACCTGCCTTTTTTTATACCTCCACCATGCATGGTGATGAAGTAACAGGTTATGTTTTAATGCTTCGCCTGATTGATTACCTATTAAATAATTATCAATCAGATAGCCGCATAAAAGAACTCGTTGAAAACACTGAAATATGGATTAACCCACTTGCAAATCCGGATGGGACGTATTCTGTAGGAAATATTGAAATTACAGGAGCTACCCGATCAAATGCAAATGGTATTGATTTAAACCGGAATTTCCCTGATCCAAAAGATGGTGAAAATCCTGATGGAGAACTTTATCAGCAGGAAACACTGGATATGATGGGTTTTATTGCAGTACATAATTTTGTGCTATCAGCTAATTTTCATGGTGGGGCAGAAGTGGTAAATTACCCATGGGATACATGGGAATCATATGAAAAGTTACATGCTGATAATGAATGGTATAAAAATATTTCAAGGCAATATGCTGATACAGTACATGCAAATAGTAGTGGGTATATGACGGACTTTGATAATGGGATAACTCATGGCGCTACTTGGTATTCAATAAATGGTGGTAGGCAGGATTATGCGAATTATTATTTGCACAGTAGGGAAACAACCATTGAAATATCAACTGTAAAAATACCAAATGCTGCCAGCTTGCCTAATTTTTGGAATTATAACTATCGATCATTTTTGAATTATATTGACAGGGTACATTATGGCCTTTATGGTAAAATTACGGATGTTGACGGTAATCCTGTGAAAGCAAAGATATATATTGAAAATCATGATATGGATAGTTCAGATGTTTATTCAAACTCTGAAAATGGTATGTATTATAGATTAATTGCAGGGGGGACTTATGATATTTCTTTTAGTTCACCTGGGTTTAAGACAAAAATAATCAACGATATTAGTTTTTCGGATACAGAAAGAAAAAGAATAGATGTTATTCTTGAAAAAGTACCGGTATCTATTAATGATTTTTCTATAACAGCTATACGCTTAAAAACCATTAATAATCCATTTAACAATTATATTTCAGCTAATTTAGAGCTTTCTGATTATTCCGGTGAAATACTGGTTTCATTATATGATACAAATGGGAAATTACATAAAAAAACGAAAATGAATAATTTGAGGCCAGGGCTGAACTCTATTTATGTGGCAACAAATGAGCTGATTAGCGGATTATATATTCTGCAAATTCAGGCACAGCAATTTACTATTAATGAGAAATTAATTAAACAATAGCTTGATTTTTTTTGTTAAAAATCTTGAAAGAATCTAAAAAAAAGTCAAAAATTTAATTATATTTTGGAAAATTTATATTTTGCAGCAAAATTAAAAGTTTAAACAATTGAAACTACCCTATTATGATCGTACATTATAAAAGAATAATAATAACAATTAGTGCCCTGTTTTTTCTTAATACTCTATTGTTAGCACAAATGAGCAATCGTGAGTGGTGGAATAATCTGTCACCTGCATGGAAAAAAGCTTTTTATAAAGAACAGTTTAAAGGTAAAGAAATAAACCCCAGTGATGAAGATCTTGAGCGTGTGGTTAAAACAAAAAGGATAAACTGCTCAAGAAACAAGGAGATTACCAGCTTGAAACCGCTTGCACAACTTGTTTTGTTGGAAAAACTTAAATGTACAAATTGTCCAAGTCTTGAAGGATTGGAGGGTATAGAAAACCTTCAGAATTTACAAGAAATTAATTGTTCTGACAATGATAACATAAGTAGTTTAAAACCACTGGAAAATCTTGTCGGCTTGAAGAAACTTAATTGTGGTAATACTATGGTTAAAAACCTGCGACCGTTATTAAATCTTTCGTTAATAGAAGAGTTAGATATTCATTTTGCAACTATAAATGAACTTATTTTTTTAAAAAACCTGAAGAGTTTAGTTAAACTTGATGTTTCTGATAATACTTCATTATATTCTATTGAAGGTATTGAACGTTTAAATAATTTAGAGGAGTTTAATTGTTCAAAAACTGATATAGAAGACCTAACGCCTATGGCCAAACTTCAAAGCTTGAAAATACTTGATATTTCCGATACTGAAATCAGGACATTACGACCATTACAAACTATTAAGTCTTTAACAGAAATTGATTGTTCAAACACTGCCATTAAAACATTAAAATATCTTTATTCGAATCCTAACCTGAAGATGATTTCTGTCAGACATACGGAAATACCAAAAGAAAATATTGAAATAGCAAAGAAAGCGATTTTGAAGATTAATTATCAGCCGGATAATCTCGTGTTTGAACTTGAATAAAAAAAGGAAAGTGTTTTGTGAAGTCGTCATTCATAGAAAACAAAAGGATGACGACTTTTTATTTGTTAGAAGTGTTAGAACGAAAACCAGGTATTTTCAAAGTCTCTGATAAGAAAATGTCGAAAATAAGTCTTGTGAACCGAGTTTGCGAGTTCACAGTATCTGCCCAGATTTTTTCTCGGGGAACTAATTATACTAGTGAGTAATTATTTACTTTTTATTGCTGACACTAAATACCAAAAAAGTATAAGGTTCCCCCTACAATCAAACCTACCAGCACATTAACAACTTTCATCATAAAAAAACTTTTCCTTGATTCTGCAAGTAATGGAATGGCACCATGTCCATCCTGAACTATAGAATTGGCTAACAAAATACTAAATGGAATAGCACCACTAATAAAAAGAGAAATAAATACAATATGCGGGCCTGATTCCGGAATAATGCCTATTAATACGGCTATTAGCAGCACTACCAAAACATGATTTTGTATCCATTGGTTAACATCAATATAGTCTTCAAGTAAATGAATAATAAGAAAAGCACCAAAAGTCCACAAAAATATTTTCAGCATGTGTTTTTTAATAACATGTTTCCAAATATGTTCTAAAAGAAAATGGTCTGTTGTTGTTAAAACTACAAAACCGCCAATTGAAGTAATTATTAAAAAAGTAATTTTTTCCCAGCCCCAGTTTTCAGGTCCAATATCACCTGATATCAAAAAAATAATAAATAACGAAACACCAATCAGCAATAAACTTCGGTGAAAGGTTATGTTTTTAATTTGCGTCATGATTAAGGAGCTTTCAAAACAACTACAAACAGCTTCATCGTTTTTTAACAGGTCATGCTTTTTATGGTGAGCAGACATGTAATTTTTTTTTGTGAAAAAATAAATGATAAATCCTGATATGATAGCAATCAAAAATATGATGACAATCAGTTTTAATGATGTATTAGGCATCATGGCAAACATAACAAAAATCTCATCACCCGAAGTAGCTATCATTACTGTAACCAAAGCAGCAAAGTTTATACTATTGTGTACATACAATGAAACGGCAGCAAAAGAACCTAAACAACCCGGGAAAATTCCTAAAATACCGGCAATAAATATTTGTAGCCAGCCTGACTTTTTTAAATAAGCATTCCAGTTCCCTTTTGATTGAACATTAATGAATTCAATAACAATCATCATCACAATCACAAAAACAGTGATCATTATTGAATGTTTTAATACTTCTACTATCATTTTTTAGCCTTGTATTTTTTGAAATTAAATATCCTGTAATTTTCATCTGGAACAGGATCATGGCCCCAGGTACCCCAGGGATGGCATTTTGAAAGACGCCTGATAGCAAGCCAGCTTCCGGTAAATGCACCATGCTTTTTTAAAGCTTCAACCGTATATTGCGAACAGGTAGGTGTATGCCTGCAGGTTTGTGGCAAAATAGGCGAAATAAACCATTGATAAAACTTTACAGGTATTAAAAATATAGTGATTAGTATTTTATTTATAATTCTTATCATTCAGAAAATTTTTTACAAAATTAATCATTTGAATTGAATTTTGATAAATTTATAATATTTATGAATTAATCAGGTTAAATTGTGATTATTATTAATCTATTAGATTTTTATCGGCATGCTATATTTTCATTAATATTAGAATGGTATAAGGTTTGACAAATATTGGTGTAATTAATCTTTTATTAAAGAGTTAATGTGTAGTAAATAAGTGATTTATAAGAATAATAACAATTAAAAATTAAACAATGGATTTTATAAAACCAATGAATCTTGATGATGATAATGACAAAAAGTCAGGTAAATTAAGCAAAGAAATTGAAAAGTTAAAATGTTTAATTGTAGGTTCAGGGCCTGCAGGGTATACAGCAGCTATTTATGCAGCGAGGGCAAATTTGAAACCTGTTATTATCCAGGGTATGGAACCTGGTGGGCAATTAACTACTACTACCGAAGTAGATAATTTCCCGGGTTACCCCGAAGGTGTTACCGGTCCTGTTATGATGGAAGATCTTAAAGCGCAGGCCGAAAGATTTGGAACAGATATTCGATGGGGGGAGGTAACAAAAGTGGATTTTTCAAGCAGACCATATAGGGTAATTGTTGATGATGAACAACAAATTGATGCAGAAACGGTTATTATTTCAACAGGAGCAACTGCAAAATACTTGGGACTTGAATCTGAAAAAAAATATAAAGGCTTTGGCGTTTCTGCATGTGCTACCTGTGATGGATTTTTCTATAAAGGAAAAGATGTTGCTGTTGTTGGTGGTGGAGATACTGCTTGCGAAGAAGCTACTTATCTGGCAGGTTTATGCAATAAAGTATATATGGTAGTTCGTAAAGATTACTTGAGAGCTTCAAAGGCCATGCAAAAAAGAGTTCAAAATACACCGAATATTGAAGTGTTATTTGAACATAACACGAAGGAAATCACTGGTGATAAAGTGGTAACAGGGCTTACGCTTATTAAAAGAATGGGTGAAGCTGAAGAAGAAGAAGTTAAAATTAAAATCGATGGGTTCTTCCTGGGAATTGGCCATCAACCAAATTCAGGTATTTTTGAAAAATATTTAGATACAGATGAAAATGGGTATATTAACACTGTCCCGGGTACATCTAAAACTAATGTAGAGGGTGTTTTTGCCTGTGGTGATGTTCAAGACCCCATTTATAAACAGGCTGTTACTGCTGCCGGTTCAGGATGTATGTCTGCACTGGATGCGGAAAGATTTCTTGGCGAACAATTATAACCTGCAAAATAAAGCTGGATAAATGATAGCTGTAAATTAATATAGCTTTATTATTTAAAATATGAATTCATTAAATATTTACAATAAAAAAAAGACCGTTTTTACGGTCTTTTTTTTTTCTTAAATTTACGATTTATCATAGGGTGGCTTCTGAAAATTTGGCGTAATGCAGAGGGTTCGATTTTTAGAGGCTTCCATAGCAGGGCAATCGGGTTTAAGAATTATAGAACGGTTTTATGATTTTGATTAAGACGTCTTGAAGTCCTATCGGACATTCAAAAGTCAGGAAAAGACTTCAAAACGTACGATAGGACTTTTGAACGTCATTTTAAACGCAATCGCCTTGGCTTCCATAGGTGATTCAGTTAATAAATGTTATATTTGTTATATTCAAATTTAAAATAGGACTATGAGAATAACCAAAACAATCGCCATATTTCTTATTGCACTAAATTCAATTAAAGCACAGCATATTAATCCTCCTGCAAATAAACTGTCCCAATCAGAAATTGAAAATAAAACGATTAGCGAATTATGGTTGATGAGAAATTCAATTTTTGCGAAGCACGGAAGAACATTCAAAACCTACGAATTACATGCTTTTTTCAAAAAACAATCATGGTATAAACCAAATGAAAAATTTAAACAATCGGATTTATCACCACGTGATTTATACAATGTTGATTTACTTTTTAAGCAGGAGAGTAAGTTACGTGAATCAGACTATATCCGAAAAGGTAAAGCCAGACTTATTAATTTTGAAAATGTTTACAATAGATTTCAATACCCAGGCTTTAATGAGTTTGAAAAAGAAAAATTAAGCAAAAATGGATTTGTTGTGTTACCTACAAATAAAAATCAGCTTTTTCATATTTATGAAAATAATGATTACTTAGGTATCCCAAGTTTTATATCAGTTGATGCGGTTTTACAATTATATCATTTATTCTTTGATATGACTTTAAGAAACATCGAAACGAAATATTTGTCTTCAAAGCTTGAAGTATTACTTGACCAACTTATTAGTGAATTGGTAATACTTCAAAATCAAACGCAAAATCAAAATATTAAATCTGCCATTGATTTTAATTTGGCTTATTTAGCCGTTAGCCAATATTTTATTAAAGGTGGTGAAATTAAGATTAAAGGGAACCTAAAAGAACTGGCCAGAGAGGAGATTGAAAACTGTAAGAACTGTGCTGGTTGGCAAAATTCTCCCTTGTTTAACAGGAAATTTGATTATAGTCAATTTGTCCCAAGGGGGCATTATACAAGAAGTGAAGAATTGAAAAGATATTTTCTTGCTATGATGTGGTTAGGAAATGCAGGAATTGAGCTTGAAAATGACAGAAATATTTTGAGTAGTATTTTAATTACGAATATTCTGTTTAATAAAACGTATCAAAACCAACCATTAATCAAACTCTGGAAAGATATCTATGAGCCTACTGTTTTTTATGTAGGTTTGTCAGATGACACCGGGCCAAATGAAATTAATAATGCTTTGGATGAAATATTTCCTTCTTTAAAAGTGATTGAGCATTATGATAATCACGACAAATTGATTGAATTGGCCAACAACTTACCTGTGGAAGAAATTTCGGGACATGGTTCCTGGGGGGCTCAAAAAAGGCAATTTAGGATTATGGGACAACGATTTATACCTGACTCATACATTTTTCAAAGGTTAACAAGCGATGCTAGAAAAATGCCCAATAGCCTTGAAATTATGGCAGCATTTGGCAATGAAAAGGCTTATGGTTTGATGATGAATGATTTTAAAACTTCATGGAAAACTAAACCTGATTTTCCTAAAGTTTTAGATCAACTAAGAGAACAAGACAAACAAAGAACTACAGATGATTGGACTCAAAATTTATATTATCATTGGCTATATAACCTGAAAGCACTTTATGACATTAAAGATAAGAGTTCTTTACCATTTTTCATGACAACTGATGGTTGGGATGTGAAAATATTGAATACTGCTCTATCTAGTTGGGCTGAATTAAGGCATAATACCATACTTTATGCAAAACAAAGTGGTGCTGTTGAATGCGGTGGCGACGACGGTAAGGAACTAAATGTCTGGATTCCGGAACCTCCTAAAGGTTATGTTGAACCAAATATTGAGTTTTATAAAAAGATGCTTTCATTAATGAATCTTTCAATAAATGGTCTTACAGAAAGAAATATGCTGGATAATAGAGTCAGATATATTGGGAATGAATTTATTGATTTTCTGAGTTTTCTTAAAAAAGTTTCAGAAAAAGAAATTAATAAAGAAAAGTTAAGTCTTGAGGAATATGACCAAATCCAGAAGATAGGTTCTTTATTAGACAACCTGACTTTGAGGGTCCTTACAGACGAATATGCTGATTGGTGGCAGGTTGAAGGGCCAGATAAAAATATGCCTGTAATTGCTGATGTGCATACCGCAGACGGCTCAGCCTTAGAAGTTGGAGTTGGAAAGGCTCATGAAATTTATGTTATAGTTGAAATAGAGGGCAAATTAAAACTTACAAGAGGGGCAATTTTCTCATTTTACGAGTTTCCCTGGCCAAGTTCAGACAGGCTAACTGATGAGAAGTGGCAAAAAATGTTAAACAATGGTTCTGCACCGAAACAGCCAGGTTGGATTAATTATAAATCAAATCAGAAGAGACAAAAACGATTAACTCCTTTGTACAAGCCACATATCCCTGACATTCCTGATTCATCTACAAAACCAGGCTGGAAAATTATTTATTATGACACAGGTTGTTAATTACATTCTTATAATAATAATTTTACAATTCAACATTGCCAATACGTTTGCCCAAGTTAGTTTTTGTGCAGTTGGCGATGTTTTATTAGATAGGGGTGTACGTAAGAATATAGAAAAGAATAATGTCTTTTACCCTTTTGAGAATATAAGAAATATTATTTCTCAAAATGACATTGCTTTATTTAATCTTGAGTGCCCATTAGTTGACAGTTCAAATGGTTATCCTCTAAATAAAAAATATTCTTTTAGGGCAGAACCCTCTTACATTGAGGGTGTAAAATATGCAGGTTTTAATATTGCTTCTGTAGCAAATAATCATACAATTGATTATGGCAAAGATGGATTTTTAAAAACAATTGAATTACTTGAAAAGAATAATATTTTTCCTGTAGGTGGAGGAAAAAACCAAATTGATGCTTTTAAACCTGTGCTAATTGAAAAGGATGGTGAAACTTTTGCGTTTTTTGCTTTATTGGAGTTTTTGCTTGAAGCAACTACATTTAACGAAAACAGACCTTATCCTGCATTTGGACAAATTGATAGGTTATGTAAAGTAATTCAAAAGTATAATTCAAGAATTGACAATATTATTGTTTCATTTCATTGGGGTAAGGAAAATGTAATAGTGCCAAGTGCCAGACAAATTGAATATGCTCATAAGGTTATTGATGCCGGTGCTGATTTAGTCTTAGGACATCACCCTCATGTTATTCAAAGCATTGAAACTTATCGTAATAAGCTAATTGTTTATAGTCTGGGGAATTTTATTTTTGACAATTCTCGCGAACTTCAAAAGCAAAGCATAATCTTTCAATGTAAATTTAGAGAAGGTAGTGTAATTGAACCTCATTTGATACCGGTTAATATTAAAAATAACAGGCCTGAAATTGCTAATAAAAGCACAAGTTATGAGATATTCGAACATCTTAAGAAAGTGTCCGGTGCATTTAATACAACTTACACATTTGATAGGGAGATAATTCAAATAAACTATAAGGCTAATAAACCTATTAAGGAAATCTTTTATGAAGATTTTAAATTTAATATATTTAAAAACCAAATTTCAGTTTGCGATAATAAAGGTTTTACTTATTCTTATACATTACCTGATACAAATTACAACATTAATGATGTCTGTGCTCATTTTGAGGACGATGTAGTATATTTTTATACAATTGTAGTAAACAAAGCAACAGATAAATCACGAGTTGCAATTTTCCCATTTTCTATTAATGATTGTAAATTCTTACGACCATCACTGGACAATCATGAAGATTTCAATCCCTGGAAAATTGAAATTTTTGATGTTGACAAAGATGAAAACCTCGAAATAATTTTAGGTGTCAATAAATCTACAAGATATTATGAGGATAAAGAAAACAGGATATTTGTCTTTAACAGAGAAAAGGATTATATTTTTCCAAAATGGTTGGGTTCAAAAGTGGGGAATCCAATAATTGATTTTAAAATTGATAAAATCTCTGAGAGCCTGATAATTTTAGAGGTTTCAAAGGATACAACTGTAAATAAAGTAGTATCCTATAAATGGAATGGGTTTGGGTTTGATAATGACAAAATTTTATATGATTTAGAAAATGATAAAAACAAACGAATTCATTTTCTGTTAGCTGACATAAAATTTAACACTTTATGAATATTATAACATTCTGTCTTTTAATCTTTTAACTGTTTCATTTGCTTTATCCATTTCATTCTGTAATTCTCTTTCCTTTTCCACATTCGCCGTTATGTCTGTAACAAGGCAAATAATTTTTGAGAATTTCTCATCTTCATCATATAAAGGTGTAAAAGTTTCAAAAAACCATTTTTCCTTCTGATTAAAGAAGTACTGATTTGCTTTTCGATATATTCGTCCACTCAATAAACTGGACATGAAATTTTGAAATTCAGGACTTTGTATCTTATTTTCCTGCATAAAATCTTCCAGCTTTCTACCTTTTATTTCGTTGAGGGTAATCCCCGTCAAACTTAAATATAGATCATTTGTATCTAAAATTTCACCACTAAATGAAAGAGAATAGCTTCCCAGTGAATTATCAACAGCTGCCAGAATATTATTATATTTGACACTTACTTCCTTCATTTCTGTACCTATTTCAAGATTTCGTTCTCTTAATTTATTAATTTCTAAGTTATTTATATCTATTAAATCCTGATATTCAGTGTTCTGTATTTCTTCTTTCATTTTTATATCAGCCATTGACTTCTGCATTTCTTCAATCTGCCTTCTTGTTTCTTCTTCCTGTTTTGTAAGCCTCTCTGATTTTTCATTAGATTCCTGTAAAAGTTTGGCTGTATTAATATTTATTTTGGCACTTGAAATGGTTGAAGCAATACTTTCCCCAATTTTTTCCACAAATTCAATTTGGTAGGGCTCAATATCAGTAAATGAAGCTAACTCTACGACACCATATACTTCTTCATTAAGTTTTAAAGGTACAATAAGTAAACTTTTAGGATTATCTTTCCCTGTTCCGGAAGTTATATGGATATAATCTTTTGGGATATCATTCATAAAAATAGTCTCATTTTCAAGCACACATTGGCCAATGAGATTTTCACCTATATTAATACGTTTCTCAACATATTTTCTTCGGTCATAAGCATAAAATGCAACAAGTTCAAGATAGGTGTCATTTTTATCATCATCATTAATGATAAACAAACCACCAATATTTGCATCAAGATACCTTACTAACCTGGTAAGAATTTGATTGGTCAATTCTTCCAAATCTTCTTTACTTTCACGTAATAACTCACCAAACTCTGCTAATCCCTGGGATGCCCAACTTCGTTGATAATTCTCAGCCCGTCTAACCTCAGCTTCTTCAGAGGCTTTTTTAAGGTTTTCACGCATAAGTATCAATGAATTTCCTAACTCATCTTCTTCACTCAAAGGAGTAAACTCACTTTTGTAATTCTCTTTACCAATTTCATTGGAAAATTGAGTGATTTTTCTTAAACCATGTATTAATTCATTCAAAGATTTACCCATTTCGCCAATTTCATCTGAACGTTCCATGATAAGTTCATCAGGTATACGACCCTCACTCATTTGAATGATATTCTTCTTAATTCTGTTAACAGGAGCAATTAAAGTTCGTGTCAATGACAAAGCCATAATTAATATAACAAAAAATAGGATGACACCTGACCACTCAATTATTTGCTTAAACCCTTTAAATGATTTATCCATTTTAGAAATCGATTGACCTGTTTGTGAATTAAAACTCTTAGATAAAATAGCTAATCTTGTTAAAATTTGATCAGTCAAACCCATAACTGTCTTTCCTTCTTTAATGTTGGAAATTGCCAATAATTTAGCTGCCGGATTATTATAGTCACCAGGCATTTTTAACACATTCATTATTTTTTTATGTTCCTCAAATAGTAAATAGGTTGTAAGTTTAATAGAGTCATATTCTGCCTTGTCCTCAGTTGTCCAGTCATATGATAAAGAATCAAGCCTTTGTTCTATTTTTTTATAATCAGTTTCATGTAGTTTCTTTAATTGATTTTTATATTGAGTGTTTTTACTTTCAGCAACCCAATTGATAATTAGAATTTTTGAATTGGTTATCATTAACGATAAATCATTAACCGCATTGAACGAAGGCATATAATATCCGCTAATTTCACGATTTTGATCCAGGTTTTTTTGTAAAGTTCTACGTGTTAAAACAGTAGTCATTATTACAAAAAACAATAAAATACCAAAACCAATACTGATTTTATTCGCAATTGTTAAGCGGAGCTTCATTTTCAATAAAAATTAATTTAACTGATAAACCATTAGTTATTCACAGAACTTACTATCAATAAACAGCTTACATAAATTCAGGACAAATATCAAATATAAGAATAATTTCCAATTTGTAAAAACATATACAACAAATAAGCCAAATTGCCATAATTTTTCAAACTGAACGTGTAATATCAGGAAATTAAGTTTTATTAAATAATATTTTTTTTTTCGTATGAAATTGCGTTATTTGTTTAAAAGTTTACTCTTTAAAATAATATTATAATGACTGAACAAATACAAAATTCTTTGAGAGAATCAAAAATAGCAAGATGGCTTGCATTACTTTTTGTTTCATTAACCCTTGTGGCTGGATATTATTTTGCAGATGTTATGTCGCCTCTTAAATCAATGTTAACTGAAAATGCAAAATATGCCTGGGATGGTAACGACTATGGCTTTTATACCGGTGCATACTCTTGGTTAGTATTGCTCGGTTTTTTAATTCTTGGCGGAATAGTTTTAGACAAAAGTGGTATTAGATTTACAGGAGCAATGTTTTCTGTAATTATGATAATTGGTGCAGGCATTAATTATTATGCTTTGACAGATACTTTTCTAAACGGTGGATTTGGCTATGAATTTTTAAATTCATTTATGAGAAATTATAAACCATCAGCAAAACTTGCTGCAATTGGGTATTCTATATTTGGCTTAGGTATTGAAATATTGGGTGTAACAGGTTCAAGGATTGTTGTTAAATGGTTTAAAGGAAAAGAGCTTGCTTTTGCCATGGCTTTACAGGTTGCTTTTGGACGTCTCGGTACTTTCTGGGTGCTATGGCATGCTCCAAGACTAGCAGGTGAAGCTGAAATTGTTACAAGACCAGTTGCCCTTGGTTTAGTTATATTGGTTATAGGACTTTTAACATATCTTGTGTACTCGGTAATGGATTTTAAATTGGATAAACAAGAAAGTATTGACTTGTCTGATGAAGAAGAGGAATTTAAATTCTCTGACATTGCAAAAATTCTTTCTAACAAAGCATTTTGGTATATTGCCCTGCTTTGTGTTTTATTTTATTCTGCCGTTTTCCCATTTATAAAATATGCACCGGATTTAATGGTTCATAAATATCTTGTACTTAAAAAAACTGCAGGAGATATCCCTTCACTATTACCTCTTGGAACAATGTTTCTAACACCTGTAGTAGGCTTGTTTTTAGATTATAAAGGTAAAAGTGCAAGTATAATGATATTTGGTTCATTATTGCTGATTCTTGTTCATCTTGGTTTTGCTTACGGACCAGCAAGTCCAATTTTTGCAATTGCTATGATGATAATTCTTGGAGTATCATTATCTTTTGTGCCAGGAGCTATGTGGCCGTCTATTCCAAACATTGTTAAAGATCAATATCTTGGTACTGCATATTCTTTAATCTTTTGGATACAGAACTGGGGATTATTTGGTATTCCTATGTTAATTGGCTGGGCTTTGGAAGAATTTAATCCTGGTATAACCGAACAATTACAAAATGGTGCTGATGTGCATTACGACTATACTGTACCGATGTTAATATTTGCAACTACCGGCCTTTTAGGATTAGTGTTTGCATTCCTTTTAAAAGCTGAAGATAAGAAGAAAGGTTATGGCTTGGAGTTACCGAATAAAGTAGCCTAATAAATAAAATACGATCATAAAAAGCCGCAGACTCTTTGAATTTGCGGCTTTATTTATGAAAGTTTCCTAAATTATTTCACCGGAACATTTTTCAATGTCTCCACCAGGTAATCCCAAAATTTACCCACAGTTTCAATTTTAATCTTTTCATCAGGCGAGTGGGGGAATCGAATAGTCGGTCCAAATGAAATCATATCCCAATTTGGATAAGTTGCACCTAAA
Source organism: Bacteroidota bacterium (assembly GCA_039714415.1). Classification (GTDB taxonomy): domain Bacteria; phylum Bacteroidota; class Bacteroidia; order Bacteroidales; family NBLH01; genus NBLH01. The sequence continues at coordinate 23,610 of JBDLJL010000013.1, read as the reverse complement.
ATACCGCATTCCAAACCAGCATGAATCACTTTTACCTCCGGTATTTTTCCATATTTATTATTGTAAACTTCTTTCATGGTTTTTAGTATGTCTGAGTCTGTATTGGGTTCCCAGCCAGGGTAATCACCACCAAATTCAACTTTTGCCCCGTATTTTTCGAAGTTTTCCTGTAACTGGTCACAAAGTTCTTTTTTTGATTCTTCAACTGAACTTCTTTGTAATGAAAGAACCTTAATTTTTCCGTTTCCTGATTTTACAATAGCTAAATTTGTTGAAGTTTCAACCACATCAGGCATGTCCTTTAACCATTTAATTACTCCATTTGGGCAAGAATGTATGGCGTTGAGTAAATTATCAAATGTTTCAACATCAATAAAACCCTCTGGCATTTCGGTTTCTTTAGTAATTATTTTCAAACCGGGGTCGTCTGTCATTATTTGTTTGTAGTATTCCTCAATTTCATTAGCTAAAGATTTAAAAGATTCTATTTCCTCAGTGGGAACCGCAACTGTGGCAAAAGACTCTCGCGGGATAGCATTGCGTAAACTTCCACCATCAATTTTATGTAATAACAGGCCATAATGTTCATTCGCATTAATTAAAACACGATTCATAATTATATTGGCATTCCCCCTTTTCAATGGAATATCAAGTCCGGAATGTCCGCCTTTTAGTCCGGTTACACTTAAATTAAAAGCTTTAAAACCCTCAGGTGCTGATTCTGTACTATAATCAAAGCTTGCCGAGGTATTAATTCCGCCGGCACAACCAATATAAAGTTCTCCTTCGTCTTCTGAGTCAAGGTTCATTAAAATATCACCATCAAGTACACCCGGTTTTAATTCATTGGCACCGGTCATACCTGTTTCTTCATCCATTGTGAACAATGCCTCTATCGGGCCGTGTTCAATATCTGTTGATTCTAAAACGGCCATTGCTGCTGCAACACCTATACCATTGTCAGCTCCAAGAGTTGTTCCGTTAGCAGTAACCCAGTCTCCATCTATTATTGCTTCTATTGGGTCATTTTCAAAATCATGAACTTTATCAGCATTTTTTTGTGGTACCATATCCACATGACCTTGCAATATTACCCCTTTCCGGTTCTCCATTCCTTTGGTTGCCGGTTTTTTAATTATTACATTACCAACTTGGTCAACAATAGTCTCCAGACCTAGTTTTTCGCCAAATTCCTTTACAAATTCAATGGCTTTTTCTTCTTTTTTTGAAGGTCTGGGAATTTGTGTAAGTTGATAAAAGTTTTTCCAAACTATTTCAGGTTGGATTTTCGCTATAGTATTTTTCATTTGTTTGTCTTTTAATTATTAAATGTTATCGTCCCGATTCTCGGAACTTGTTTCATATGTTTAAAATTTATCTGAATTTTGTGCTAAAAGTATAACATTTTAAAAAAAGAATAAACTATTTCTTTGACATGTATTATTTACATTTGGTATTATGTTTGCATGATGTAAAAGAATATTAGCCCGCTTTATTCATAAACATTTTTGTGTATGAAATTTGGGGCTTAATCAGCAGGTTTGAATAATAAAGGAAATACATATATGGATATTGCTGAAGAAGATCTTGAGAAAATGTATGATTGGATAAACCGCAAGATGAAAACTGATACATGGTATCCTATCAAATCAGAAAAGGCCTTTGAAGTGATCATGCAACTTTTTAAAGAAGGTGTACTTCCTAATTGCGAGTTGGATGAGAACGAAACGCATATAAGAAAAATTGACAATAATCTTATTTCAAACAAGCTCTAAAAATGCTGGGTTCTGTGTTATTTAGATTCTTTATGATAATATAGTAGTGAATTTAACCTTTGGGGATTTGAAAGCCTTAAACCAAGTTTACGAGTTCAGCCAAGCTAATTTTTGTAACAACCTTATGATAAGTGAAGATTTTTAATATTAATTTTTTATTTAGCTACAGTGTTTAATAATATGTTTTTTTTTTTGTATCGTTAAATATTGTGGATAATAAATTTATCGTTCATCAATATTTTTTGCAGATATAGGTTAAAAACGTTTAATTTGTAAAATAAACTTATCAAAATTCAATGAGCCGATTCATCATTATCGTTTTTTTTATTCTTTTTACCCGTGGGCTTTCTGCTCAATATACTGTTTCACCTAGTCCGGTAAAGTGGTATGATATTGAGGAGGCTTTTGAATTGAATAAAAAAGATCCACGCCCAATATTAATAGATGTATACTCAGATTGGTGTAGTTGGTGTAAATTTATGATGAAAACCACCTTTGCTAACAAAGGAATTGCCAGTTATATAAATAAACATTTTTATCCAGTTAGATTTAATGCAGAGTCAATGGATACCATTGAATTTCAAGGAAAAAAATATTTTAACAGAAAAATAGGACGAAAACCTACTCATGATTTAGCGTCAATTTTGCTGGAAGGAAAGCTATCTTACCCATCAATTGTATATTTTGACCGTAGTGGCAAAAAAACAATTGTCCCGGGATATAAAGAACCAAAAGATATTGAACCAACTTTAGTATACCAGGTGGAGAGTCTATCAAAATATGTTTCCCTTTCGGAGTTTACAGCAAACTTTATGTTTACTTTTCCTACCGCTTTTGAAAAGGATCATTCAATTTTTAAAATACCCACAATAAATAAACCTGATACTCTTGGTAAACCCAATTGGATTAAACCTGAAAAAATAAATATTCAAAATAAAAAGAAAAGAAAACCGACGATTGTGTTTTTTCAAACTGATTGGTGTATTAGTTGCAAGGTTATGGAAAAAACAACGTTTGGAGATCAGGACATTAGCATGTTGATGAACGAAAATTTTAATGTTGTTAAAATTGATGCTGTATCTCAAGATGCCATAACCTTTTTTGGAAAACAATACTTAGGTACAGGTAAAACAAACCCCCATCAACTCACACAATCACTGTTGCAAAATAATTTTCAGCTGCCTGCTGTGGTATTTTTTGATGAAAGTGGTAAATCGTTGATCAGGCTGAATGGCTATTTAAATATTCAAAACCTGAAACCTTTGATCCACTTTTTTTTCGAGAAAAAATACCAGGATATCTCGTACAATGAATATTTAAAGAGTTTAAAAACTTCAATTGTTACTACAAAAACTTCAATGAATTAAAAACCCTAAAGTAAATGTAACAGGGCTATAGGATTGTGTGGGCTGTTATATAAAATTGTTGGGAAAATTGTATTTTTAGTTATAAACCTGCAATGGAATACCGGAATTAGGGAAGGTGGGAAAGCCTACTTCATGTTTTCCATTATTCTATTCATCCATCATTCCATATCCGGCTGATAATTTGGGTTGTAAATTCATAAAACCTACAAAATGTTATATCATAGCCATTGCATGTAAAGTGTAGGCGGCTATCATCATCTTTAATAATAAAAATTTTTACTGGAAAATATCGTGTCTGATAAGAAAACTTCTATTTTCTTGCAAAAACTACTTGTGTTTAACCGTTAATATAAATAAAATTAAAACTTTTTGAATGTTCATTATAACCTTTTTTTCATAGTTGTTTCATAAGAACAATTTATTTTCTTATTTTTAAGCGTCCAATTTTGCCTGAACACTATGACTAATGAAGAAAATCTTCAAAAAAAAATCAGATCTCTTGAAAAAGAAAATCAAGAACTGAAAGAAAATATAATAAAGGCTCAGAAATTAGCTGATTTAGGCGTTAATTCTAATAAAAAACTTTTAAAACTTAATGTTGAACTTGAAGAACAAAGTGAAAAATACAGGGATGTTTTTAATGTACCCAATGAATGTATTTTTATCCATGACATTGATACAGGTGTTGTCGTTGATGTAAATAAAGCAATAACCAGTATGTATGGTTAGCCTGAAGAGGTGATAGCCTTACGGTTGAACACTTAAGTGCCGGCTATGAGCTATATAGTTCAAAAGATGCCGGAGAAAAAAAATAGAAAAACAAATTAAATAATTTGATTAGCAATGCGTTAAAGTTTACAGAAAGTGGTGGCATTGAATTTGGTTGTTATTTAATTTTAGCTTATAAAACCAGCGAATTAACTGATATTGAAATTAGTGATCGAAAAAGGCTTTTGTTCTTTGTTAAAGATTCATGCCCCGGAATCTCAGGTAATAAACAAAAAAATATTCTTGATCGTTATAGGCAATCAGATGATTCGAATACAAGGGAATATGGAGGGACAGGGCTTGGATTATCAATATCAAAGGGTTTAATTCAAATACTTGGAGGTAAAATTTGGTTAAATTCTGAAATTGGAAAAGGATCAACTTTTTATTTCAAAAGGAATTGTGAAATAAAAGCTAAAAGGAATAAAATTAAGTAATTAGATAATTTAAATGTATTTAGATATCCCTAAAATAGAACATTGCGATAATGAAAAAATGTTTTTCATTACAGATAATGATGGGATTATACAATTTATATCATTTGGCAGCAAGGTTGTTTTAGATTCTTCCCCTGACAATATTGTCTACAAATTACACTATTTTGATCTGTTTTTATCTAAATATAAAAAAGATATTGAAAGTAGAGTTTTTGAAACCATAAAAAAGAAAGAAAGGAAGACAGGGCAAATTCCAGTAAAACTTAATAAGCAAAGCACAAAAAAAGATTTATACCTAATCTTAAATATTTTATACAATAAAACAGGAAAACTAAAAGGCGTTTTTGGGGAATTAGGTTGTAAGAATGAGAAAAAAGAAAAGGAATGGCTTGTTGATATAGAAAAAAAATACCGGCAACTAATTGATAATATACCATTAGGAATATACAGAACGACAATTGAAGGCGAAATTGCTTTTGTTAATAAAGGTTTTCTGGATATATTTCATTATAAGAGTGCTCAGGAAATTAAAAAAATAAATATAAAGGAATTTTTTGTAGATGAATTTTATAGATCAGCATCAATTAATGATTGGGTTAATGAAGAACATTATGTTGTCGAATTTCAGGCATATACAAAAAACAAGGAGGTTATTTGGATTAAAGATGAAGGTAGGGCAATTAAAGACCTGAATGGAAAGATAGTTTATTTTGATGGAATACTTGAAGATATTAGTTTAAAAAAAACAGCGGAGGATAAACTAAAAGAATTGAACATTTCAAAAGACAAGTTCCTTTCCATAATTTCACATGACCTAAAAACTCCCTTTGGACAATTTATTAGTGCTACTGAATTAATTCTTGATAAAATTCATGAATATGATACCTCCCAGATTGAAAAACTAATTGGCCTTTTAAATGAACAAGCAGTGCAAAGTTATAAATTGCTTGAAAATTTATTAGAATGGTCCAGAAGCCAGAAGGGGTTGATCAAGTTTGATCCGGGGCCTATTTGCTTGGAAGCAATTACTGAAGAAATTATAGATAGCCTGAAACAAATGGCAACAAACAAGTCTATTTCGGTCACTTCTAATATAAAAAAGGGGCTATTTATTTACGCGGACAAGTACATGCTTTCAACAATATTTAGGAACCTAATTTCTAATGCCATAAAGTTTACAAATGAACATGGTAAGGTGACTATTTCATCGAGGTATTTTATGCAAAAAAAGTCACTTGGTGATAAAATGCTTGAAATCTCTGTAGCTGATACGGGTATGGGGATCAGGGGCGAGGAAATTTCTAAACTTTTTAGAATTGACACAGCATCTAGTACTAAAGGGACAAATAAAGAATCAGGAACCGGCTTAGGGTTAATTTTATGTAAAGAATTTGTTGAAAAACATGGTGGCCAAATCTGGGTGGAAAGTGAGGTTGATAAAGGTAGTGTATTTAAATTCACTATACCATAAAAAAAGATGACCCCAGTTACAGTAAAATCGAGACTTAAAAAATCAAGAAGCCTCGAATTTTGAATTTTTAGAGACTACCTTAATTAAATGTACTTAATTTAATTTCCTACAATACACTAATGAAAGAATATTCCCGGGAAATATTATCGAACCCTTCAGAATTGGTAACAGAGGGACAAATAAACTTCGGTTGTTTTTCTAATGATTTTAAGAATATAAACTTCCTGGATGCAAACAAACCATTTGGTTTTCCAACCCCGAGAGTTTTTAATTATTTACGACTCAAAGAATGGCAAGCTTTTCAATTGGGGAACAAAGATTATTTTATTTTGATTGCTGTTTATAATGCCAAATCTATTGCTGTTAATCAATTTATCCTTTATAGCAAAAAAAACAAGCAATTGTTTAAATATGAGCAACAGGTACCATTCTGGAAAACAAGGATTGCAAAAAATCTTCAGGACAGTGTGTCAAAATTTGCAAAAAAGAATTTTAATATTGAAATAGTAAATAATTTAATAAATAATATAGTTTCTTTAAAGATTGATATAAGAAAACATCAAAAGTTGCCGGCAATTAAGGCGGAATTTGAAATTAATATGCAAAATAGGACAGGCTCTGCAATTGTTGTAAGTATACCATTTGGGAAAAACAGGGGGATGTACTCTTTTAAGAATCTTTCACGTGTTGAAGGTGTGTTGAAACATGGCAAAACTGAAATACATTTTGAACCCGAGGATTCTTTTTCTATTATGGATGACCATAAGGGTTATTATCCATATAATATGAAATATGACTGGGTTACAGGTGCCCAAATTCAAAACGATGAACTAGTTGGGTTTAATTTGACAAATAATCAATCGATAAATCCGGAAAAATTTAATGAAAATGGATTGTGGAAAGGCAATAAGCTTTATTTACTGCCTCCCGTTAATTTTTTACGACCAAATGGAGTCGATAATGAATGGTTAATTCGTGATAATTATAATTCTGTAGAATTATCATTCTTTCCCGAAAAACACAATAATTTTAAGCTAAATTTAATTGCTCTAAAATCTGATTATTCCGGACCATTTGGATACTTTAAAGGTTTTATAAAATATGCACTTGGAAAAAAAATAAAACTGGATGGTTTTTTTGGAATGGGCGAAAAAAAGTTTGTTCGATCATAAATAATGAATAATGTCTTTTGTTTTTTCAATTCTCACATTTCCAAATATTCACATCTTCTAATCACTATTTCGCAATTCCCAATTCTTTAAAATCAGAACTTACTTTTAACCCTTGGGTTTTAATATTCAACTCATTAAACTGGAATTTCCATGCCCCATTTATTTTGACGAAAGAAATACTCGCACCTTCATCAGTTAATCCGTTCTTTTCCGTGATTAATAAAGTATTATTACTTCCCATTATTTCAATTATTTTATTAAGATTACTGCTTTCTGATGATCCCACATAAATCATCTGGCAGTTGCCAAGTTCACTTATGAGCACTTTTTTAACAATTATATCCTGCACTCCCCCGGCTTTCCTATCGGCAGTGTATTCCTTTAGTTCTTTGACAAGTTCCACATTTCCAATTACACTGATCACAAAATCGCCTGATTTGTCAGGCCAATCTAATAATTTTGTGAAGTTGTACATGATTAGTGCCTGGAATTTCTCATCTTGTCCGTTAGCATTAAACCGATTTCCAAACAAGATAAATAGCAACATTAAAATAGTTAAATACTTCATATGTTTATTGTTTAAACGTTGATTTTAAAATACAAAAAAAAAATCTAAGTATACTAGATTATGTCAATTAAGCTGAAAACAAAACTGTTCAACTCATTTAGTTTCGCTTCTATACAAAATTATTGATAAATTGATGAAATTGCAAAGAAATTAACCCGCATTATTCATAGCCCCGATTTTTTTTTCGGGAAGATTTTCTAATCATGAACCTTTAGCCCGGCACAGCTAATTTTCCGGGTCAACTTACTTCTGGTAGGTTTAGAAACAAAAAGTCTTAAGAACTGTAATATTATTACAATTTAACTTTTAAGTAATAAATCGGATAAATAATTTAACCTTAAAAGCTTAATTTTCATATAGAATTTGCTTTAAAGGTTTTTAAACAGCTTGAAAATATTAGCAGAACAGGGTGATAATTAGAGTTGTCTTTCAAGCCCTGGTTTTTCTTTAGTTTTTATAAATATATTGCAATTAATGACAACAATTTTGCAATAAAACAATTAAATTATTAATCTAACCGAACATTACCGTATTTACTATCAATTATTATTTTAGCTTTTGGGTTTGAGTTTTTACCCACAATACCCCAAACAGTAGATTCAGTTCCATCAACCACCTTACTGATTTTTTCGCCACCTGGATGGCTTACTGACCCGTAAGCTGCTTCTGCCTTTAGTTCGTAACCAACACCATCAGGAATGCTCAAGCTGGCTTTTCCATATCTTAATTTCACTTTTATAAGTTCAAAATCACTATCTACTTCATCTATATCCAGGTTGCTGTATTTTAAGTCCATTTCAAGTTTATTGAATAGTTTAGAAACTTCAAAACTTGAATAACCACCTGTACATATAAAATTCCTTACATAACCAACTCTAAAGGGATGATCGTATTTTGATTCGGCCACAACTGATTTTGACTTTTTTATTTTTATAGAAGAATACTTGCTACCAACCATTAATGCTATACTCTTACCAACTGATACTTTTGAGTAGCGTGCTTCAAGTTTTAACCAATTAGCGTCTTCGATATCACATACACTATTTGAATAAGCTACTGATACAAAATTTAAAGGTTTTTCATTTCCACGTGTAAGTTTATTTATAGTGAAACTACCATATTTTACACTAATATTTGCATGACCATTAACCTCGTTCAAGAACAGGTTCCCATATTTGTTAGATAGATCAATATTTATATTTTTTGGCATTTTTACCGTATAATCAATACTAAAATTGGTGTTTCTAATGGATTCCGTGATTTCAGTAATAGCGGATATCATATCACCATCTTTACCAAACTCTATTTTTATTTTTTCAAAAGTTTTATCTGCTTTTGATTTGCTTGACGTTTTAACTGTTACCACAACTTTAATATCCACAACATTTTTGTCCCAGTTTTCCACATGCATGTTGCCGTACCTGTTACTTAATTTTAAAATGGTATTTTTAGTAACTTTATACTCTTGATGATATTTCTTTGTAAAATCATCAGCATATCCATTTTGTGCAACCAATAATAAAACCCCAATTATTAGTGTTGTTATTTTCCCCTTTTTCATATCTTAATTTTTTATTTCCAATTACTGTTTTTTCACCCTGAGCAATGTCGAAGGGCTAATTGCCTGTTACTTATTATAACAAATATTATTAATTGTTACTCTGCTTTGACTAAAGCCTTAACAGCTAACAATTGTCTTTAATCTGATCGATAACTAATTCAAGAAATTGTATTTTATTTTGATAATTATTTATCATTGCATTAATAATTCTTTTATCGTTTCCGTTTACTTTTAGTTCTTTTTGAAGCGAAACATAAACTACATCCAGCTGTTTTAATTCCAGGTCAACCATTTTCTTTTGTTCAAAGTCAATTTTACAGTCTAGTTTTTGAAATTCGTCTATTTTTTCATCCAGACCAGCCTTATAGAAATTTTCAACCTCCTCATATTTTGGTGAAATATCACTTAAACTAACAATCTTATTTTCAATAATTGCTTTTTCTGTTTGCAAATAATGAAACCTAATAAAGATAGACAGCATAATTAAAAACACAAAACCTGCAGCTATTGAAAACCAATATGTACGGCTGATGGTATTTTTGTTTTGTTTGTTTAATTTTTGCTGAAAACGTTCAAAATGACCTTCGGATAATTCAAAAGAATTAAAGGACTCTTTATTCTTCCTGATAAAATCTTCTAGATTTTTCATTTTTATTCTTAATCAAACTTTCTTAATTATTTCCAGTAATTTTTTCTTGGCCCTTGCCAATTGTGAGCGCGATGTTGATGCTGATACACCTACTATTTCAGCAATTTCATCATGGTCATACCCTTCAAGTAAATAAAGTGACAATACAATCCTATATCCATCGGATAAAAGTAAAATTGCCTCTTTTACTTTTTTTAGATCATATTCAGAGGGTTTTTCTTCATAAGTATCATCTTCAGGATCAATAAAGTTTGCATCGTCTATGTTTTCAAATTCAAGCTTTTTTCTTCTTAATTCATCCAAACTTGCATTAATAACTATTTTTTTTAACCAGGCACCAAAGCTTACATCACCTGAAAAACTATTTAATTTCTGAAAGGCTTTTAAAAAAGACTCTTGTATAATATCTTCTGTTTCAACGCTATTTTTTAAAATACGGAAAGCCACATTATACATTGCCTTTGCATATAACTTATAAACTTCGAACTGAGCCTTTCTTTCGCCCCTTTTACAAGCTTCGATTAAGTGCTGATGAATATTCTGATAGCCCTTTTTCAATTTATGCTTCTGTTTTAATGACGTAATTATAAATTTATTGCTGCATCATAAGATACTTTTTTTTATAAATCTCCAAAACAATACATGTAGCCATCTCTTACAGCAATATAAACCCTTCCATCCCAAACTATAGGAGTGGCATCAATTTCCAGTTCGCCAACTTTATCTAAAAGTTTAAGTTCAAACTTGTTTTTTTGGGTTTTAATTAACCTATATAAGAAAATTCCATCATCCGTACATGCAATAATCTTATCTTTAACCATAATGGGAGTGGAAATGGTTCCTGGAATTTGTACCTTGTCTATAAGTTTTGGCGTGGGGTATTTAGTTATGCTATCAGGTCCCAAAACCATTTTGTTTTTTTCTGTGCTTTGATGATCAACAACGGTTAATTCGCCTGTTACATCCAAAAAAACAGCAAAATGCTTTTCATTTCCGCTAACATAATTGTCGTTACAGGCCACAGAACCAATAATCCCCCCTTCCCAATGATACCATTTTTTATTTCTTGTAGGATAAAACCAAACAACACGTTCATTTTCATGTTTAGAAGGATCAATTTTCATTACACCACCCGGTCCGGGCATATACTGTTTTTCAACCGGAATTAATAAACAGCCATCATCTGTTGAAGGTGCCGAGCCATTCATGTCTGTACCAATATAAAATTCCCAGTCATTCTTTCTGGTTTTTATATTGTATCCATAAATCCTTCCTGTACCCGATAATGTATAAATCCGACCATTCAACAGGGTAGGGGAAGATTCTGAAACCAGGTCATTGCCATGCAGTTCAATATCTTTTTTTGTATAATATTGAATCTCCTGGTAAACTTTTGGCTGTTTCTTTCCGTCCAACATTGTTTGATGTATTGGATTTGGGTCAAAAACGGTAAAAATTCCATTTTCCAGTGCAAGATATGCAGTATCATTTATTACCAATGCTGATCCATCAACATCACGGCTGTAGCTATCTGTTCTTTTAACATTTAATCGCCATAATTCCTTGCCTGTGAAGTAAGAAACTGCTCTGAAGCTAGGTATGTACTTGTCTTCAAGTGAGTTCCAGTAACCGAATCTGCTTCCTTGAATAATTATATATTCATTTTCCGGTTTTTTTGCTTTTTTGTTCTGCCAAATGGTTGGTGTACCTTTTATAATATCATCAAATTTATATTGCCAGATGATTTCTCCACTTTTTGCATTTATTTTTTTTAAATTATAATCAAAAGCTCCCTGAATAAGGAATAGTTCACCGTTCTCTCTTACCAATAATGGTTGCCCGGTCCATCCGGCACCTTTCCATACTTTTTCTTTTCCATAAGCAGGGCTAACCCCTTCACCAAGATAAATTTTCCATATAGTATCCAGTTTGCCCGGTGCTTCATTTCCGTAATAATTCCTGCTTTCATTACCCAAGAAGGTTGAGATTAGTATTTCAATTTCACCATTCGTTTTTTTTTCCTGACTTTGAGCAATAACGGTGCTTATCACTAAAAAAATAAGTAAAAATAAGTTGGTTGATTTCTTGTAAACTAATTTCATGTGTTTTTCTTTCTCATTATACAACCATCTTTGATGGTGATTTGTAAAAAATATCATTTTCTTTTAGAAAGGGTTCAAGCAATTCTAATACAATAAAATTGGATAATATGTTTATTGCCCTGTACCTACTAATATTAGCTTGTTTGTAGAATTGTTTTAAGCTGATGCAATTGTTTTGATTAAGGTATGAAAGTAGATAGTTTTCAGCTTCAGTATATTGAATTCTTATACCTTTATTACTTTTCTGTTTTTCCCAAACTCTCATTAATACAATATTGGCAAGTATGTTCTCATCTTCAACCCTTATAAAAGCCAGCCATTTCCCCTTTTCAGTTTGGGTTAAGTGAGGTTTAATTTTGCTTTCAGGAATAATAATTTCCAGGACTTTTTTTCTTTCAACAATCCAATCTTTTCTTTTAAAAAGTATTTCAGGTTTGCAATACAATTGAGCGGCTGCTTCAACCATGTGGAACTCTTCTTCAGTTCTTACACCTGCAACTTTGCCATTATCTTTAACACCTATTAGAAGCCTGCCACCACTTGTGTTTGCAAAAGCTACCAGTGAACGTGCTATTTTTTTTGAGTCATTAATAGTAAATTTAAAATCCTGAAACTGATTTTCACCCTTTTTTATAAGATTTTGTATGTAGGATGCTCTTTTCAAATCAAAAATCTATTAATAGTAAACCCTTATTCGTGCATTTTCTTATTGGTCGCTGAGCGTGGTCACTGAGTCGAAGTAAAGTCGAAGTGCCACAGCCATAAAACCTACTTTACCTTTATAAGTTTATAATTTTTATCAATTTTAATAATGCTAAGCCAATTATTTTCAAATCCACTTAAAGGTGATATTCTTTGAAAATTAAATGAGTACATTAATCCATTTTTTTTCAAACTTGGATCAGCCGGCAAACAAAACTGAAAGTGTTTACCATATTTCTTCATTACATTTAAAAAATAATAGGTAATATCATAACCAAGGTAACTATATGGCCCGGGTTCTGAATTAAAGGCATTTCTATATTGATATATGAAATTTTTAACTGATTTATTATTGTAATCAATGTATGATGTTGTACCATAATGACAATTGAGGTTTGCAAGATACTCTATTTGTATATTCCGGAAACTCTCCCATGATTTCATCCCATAAATAGTAATTTTGTACCTATTTTTATTATAATTCAGGCGGGTAACAATATCAGTAATAAAAGCTTCATCCGATGATGGAATAAGTACGATATTATCCAAGCCTACAGATAAGGCATCTACAACTCCACTTATCCCACTTGTTTTGTAATCAACCTGTTTGAAAACTATTTCATTAATGTTTTCGAACGAGGCAAATGTTTTAACAAGACGGTCTTTATAAAGTTCAATTGTCTTTTTTTCTTCATTTGTTCCATTGTGTATCACTATAATACTACGGTCATACGAATTAGCAAGGTGCTTGGAGATATTAGCCACTTTTACGTCCTTGGATGGATTGGTCATAAAAATAAAAGGGTTTGTTTTTACCAGGTCATTGTAATTTTGTGGAACAGGCGATACAATATTGATTTTATGATGTTGGGCAAAGTTTGCAGCTAATCTAAAATTTTTGCTGTAAACCGGTCCAATAATTAAATCCATATTTTCTAATTCTGACTTATTAAGAATTTCCTGAACTTTGGTCAGATTCCTTTGCGTATCATAAACATATAATTCTAAGGAAACACCTGATTTTTTTAATTTATTTGCAGCAACAAGCAAACCTTGGTACAATTCATAAAACTTTTCCGTCTTTCCATAGTATTTGGAACTTGTAGTTGATGCTGAATTATTTTCATTAATAAACAATGGAAGCATCAAAGCTACTTTAAATTTGATAAACCTATTGTATTGAAACTCATCACAAGGTATTGTACCGGCCTCTTCAAAATACAGAGGGTCATACTCATAATACTTAATATCCTCTTTATTATCATGATCAATAACAAGCGTTTCCATGGTGCTGTAATTGCCTTTTGGTATTTTAAGTGTTTGACCTAGTATTAATACACCATTAATTATTTCAGGGTTTAATCTTTCAATACTTTCCATTTTAACCCTGTATTGTTGAGCTAATGAAAATAGCGTTTCGCTGGGTTTTACTTTGTGAAAATAGTAATCGCCCTGACTAATATTTGATTCATTGTTAACTTTTGGTATTTTTAGTAGTTGGCCAACTTTAATTTTATCACCTTCAATTTCAGTATTATGTTTTTTTATTTCTTGTTTAGAAACAAGATACTTATTTGTAAGAAAATAAAGAGTTTCTCCTATCTGTACAGTATGATAAATAAAGTTATCTTTACTGCTTGTTTTCTGTTCTGGGATATCTTCAACCGCCGGAATTTTTATCTCCATACCTTTCTGTAATCCACTTGATAAAAGTGCAGAATTCTCAGAAATAATTTCCTCAATAGAAACTTTGTAAGTGTTACTTAGTGAAAATAGAGTTTGGGATCTTTTTACTTTATGGATGTAGTATTTTTTACCAAGAATAAATATTTGCTTATTGGATTTTTTAATGCTTCCGTTGTTCTGTGAATAGACAGTAGTTATTGATTGTGTGATTAGTAAGAGAGCAAAAAGCAATTTGATTACCGTTTTCATGTGTTTATTTTATTAATTGTTTTAAATTGTCTCATAGCCTGTTCCGCTATTGCGTAAGAACCGCATGTAAAAAATAATCATTTCCTGTGTATAAATAAATATTTATTTTTTACATGCTTGTTTCATCTGTTTATTTTTATATTTTTAATGATCATATGGAACATTTACTAAACTAAACGCCAAAATGTACTATAACTTGCGTTCAGTAATCATGTTAGTGTCTGATAAACATATTCATTTAGGATGTTTCATATTTTCGTTTTTGAATTTTATTAAGGAACAAAAATAGCAAAGTGGAATCGCAAATCAAAAAATAATTAGATACATAGAAGTTGATTAAGAAAATATATCTATTTACATTTGTGTTTTTTGATTGTATATTATTTAAACCCTTAGCCTTATAGCCATGTATCCTGATTTAGATAAAACATTTAAAAAATTTGGAAATCTTACTGATGAAGAATTAAATGTCATTCATGCAAAAGTACAACCACTTAAACTTAATAAGAATCAATATTTGGTTAAAGAGGGGCAAATAGCTAATTATATGGCGTTTATCCGAAAGGGGTATCTGAGAATTTATTTTAATCATGAGGGTGAAGAAAGTACCAGGGATATTCCATCTGTTAATTCTTTTACAACAGCTTTTGCCAGTTTTATAACTAAATCACCTTCTTTTGAGGTAGTAAGGGCAATTACCGATTGCGAATTGCTATTAATCCACAGAAATGACCTGAATGAGCTTTATAATAATAATCTAGCTTTGGGAGCTATTGGACGCAGAATTATGGAAGGTATGTTTGTTCGGCTACAAAAACGTATGTATTCGCTACTTACAGAAAATGCCGAAACAAGGTATAAAAATCTGTTAAGGGACAAGCCTGATTTTATCCAAAATATCCCTTTGCAATTTATTGCTTCTTATCTAGGGGTAACTTCACAATCCTTAAGTCGTTTGCGAAGAAGCATCTTTAATTAGCACTTAAACAATATATCCATAGAGCATTTTTTTACCAATTGTTATTTTAAAAATTAGGGAATATCCCGTCCTTTGTATTATTGTTTAATTTTAAATGCAAAAAGGATGATGAATCGTTTTATTGAAGATAAAAAAGAAAATAATTTTGATATTATCATTGTTGGTGGTGGGATTACAGGGGCTGCGGTGGCATATGCCGCTTCAAGCCGTGGACTAAAAGTTGCTTTATTGGAGAAATGCGATTTTGGTGGTGCCACATCTGCAGCTACATCTAAACTAATTCACGGCGGATTGCGTTATTTGGCAAATATGGAATTTGGGCTGGTAAGAGAATCACTCAAAGAACGGAAGATATTAGGAAATATAGCACCAAATTTTGTTTACCCAATCCCTTTTATGCTCCCCAATTACCGCAAATGGAGAGGTGGCATGTGGATGATTATGATGGGTATGTTTTTATATGATTTTTTATCTTTTGATAAAAAAGATACCTGGGACAAAAGCAAAGAACTTTCTAATCATGAAACATACAGAAGAAAAAAAACATTAAGGTTGGAACCAAATGTGCTAAAGAAAAAACTAACAGGTTCTACAATTTTTTACGATTATCAAAGTATATTTCCCGAAAGGTTGACGCTTGCATTTATAAAATCTGCTATAGAATATGGTACAAAAGTGGCTAATTATGCCAAAGTAACTAGTTTTATTGAGACTGATAATAAAATTACCGGTGTTGTAGTGAACGATTTGTTGAAGAAAAGAGATGTTGAAGTAAATGCACCATTAGTTGTAAATTGTGGCGGTACATGGGCTGATATGATACTTCAAGTGGCATCAAAAGGAAAGAAAATTAATCATAAAGTGAAAAGATCTGAGGGAATCCACATCATTACAAAAAAGATGAATAACGATCACATTATTTCCTTAATTAAGGAAAATGGGAAACATCTTATGGTAATGCCATGGCGAAATCACACTATAATTGGAACTACGGATAAAGAATTTCATGGGAATCCTGATGATTATAAAGTTTCGAAAAAATCGATTATGGAGGTAATTGGAGATCTAAACAAACTTTATGGTTCCGGAAAACTGCAATATGAAGATGTGATATTTGCTTATGGTGGCCTTCGCCCCCTTGTTGATGACCAGACGGAAGGTTCTTATGAATCATCAAGGAAATATGAAGTTTATGATAATGAAGAAGATGGTATTTATGGTTTAATAACTGTTGAAGGAGGTAAATACACCACAAGCAGAAACCTTGCCCATCAGGTAATGGAAGTGGTTCAGAAGAAACTGAATTTCAGCCTAAAAGATTCAATTACCTATAATAACTACCTGTCCGGCTGCGAAATACGTAACATGGACGAGTTTATGATTAAATTGCACAAACAGTTCGATGAAGATTTTCAGGTAAATACAGTCGAGTACCTAGGAAGAAATTATGGCAGGGAAAGCAAAAAGGTATTTGAATTGGCCATGAAATATAAATCATTAGCTGAAGTGCTTTCCGATGATGGTGAAATTCTTGCAGAAGTATATTATGCTATTAAATATGAAATGGCTAAAACACTTAAAGATATTTTCTTTCGTCGAACAGGACTTGGTACCCTGGGTAACCCCGGTGAAGAATTAATTGAAAAAGTTGTGAATTTGGCATCTGAGCTACTAAAATGGGATAAGGAAAGGCAGTCACTGGAATATAATTCGCTGATTGAGGCTTTCAAATTGCCGGAATAAATAATAAATTAGTTATCAGTATATTGGCCATTGTAAATATAGAAAAATGACTAATACACTAATGACTAATACACTAATACACTAACAATATGAAAACATATCGTGATATTTTAAAATGGGGTGATAAACGGGAAGAAAAGCTTGATAGCGGCATGATTAAAGTCCTTAAACAAAAATTGAATATTTCTGATACCGA
This sequence comes from Bacteroidota bacterium, assembly GCA_039714415.1. GTDB lineage: Bacteria > Bacteroidota > Bacteroidia > Bacteroidales > NBLH01 > NBLH01. The sequence goes on along the minus strand of JBDLJL010000013.1, from coordinate 6,185 downwards.
TTTTGCAGGAAAATATTTGCCGGGTAATGAAGAAATTCAAATTGAAAGGGAAATTCAAATTCCAGAAAATATCATTCAAAAGTTTGTTGAAATCTGTGATCAGGAAAATGTATCTCAAAAAAATGATGAACGAGCAAATCATGCATTTGGAAAAAGTTATCAGGAATTACTTAAGCTTCGCTTATCAAAAATTGAAAACCCACCGGATTTGGTTCTGTATCCAAAATCAACAGATGAAGTTGTAAAAATTGTAAAGATTTGCAATGAAGAAAATATATCCATAATTCCTTTTGGTGCAGGCTCTTCTGTTACACTTGCTTTAGAGGCTCGAAAAGGTGGGATAAGCATGGATTTAACGCGTCACATGAATAAGGTGGTGTCCGTGAATGAAGTAAATGGCTCGGTAAAGGTGCAAGCAGGAATGTATGGCCCGGCATTTGAAAAATATTTGAATGAATATAGCAACGGTTATACATGTGGTCATTTTCCTCAGTCTTTTGAATTTTCTACGGTTGGTGGCTGGATTGCTGCCAGGGGAGCGGGAACTTATTCAACAGGTTATGGTAAAATTGAAGAAATTGTTTTAGCCCTAAAAGTAGTTACACCATCGGGGATTATTGAAACCAAAGACTTTCCGGCTGATGCTGAGGCCTGGGACTTAAACCATGTTTTTATTGGTTCTGAGGGAGTGCTTGGCGTAATTGTGGAAGCTACCCTGAAAACAAGAAACTATCGACCTGACAATGCATCTTACGCCTCATTTTTGTTTAAAGATTTTGAGTCAGCTGTTAATACAATGCGCCAGACAATGCAGGCCGGTTACGGAAAACCTCATTTATTCCGTATTTCTGACCCGGAAGAAACTGATGTGGCATTTAAGGTGAAAAATTTTGATGGTACATTATCTGACCGGTTTTTGAAATTAAAGGGTTATGAACCAGGTAAACGAACACTAATGTTTGTTGCTATAGAAGGTGATAAGGAATATGCTCAATTTGTTAAGAAAAAAATTAAAAAAACTGCAAAGAAAAATTCCGGCTTTTATATTGGCGGCAGCCCTACTAAGAAGTGGCTTGAGCAAAGATATTCAAGTGCTTATGCGCGAGATCCTTTAATGGATTTGGGAATTATTACCGATACTCTGGAAACTGCCGTTACCTGGGAGAATTTAATTCCTTTATGGAGTAAAATTCGTGCTTATTTGGATAAGAGACCAATAACAACAGCTATGGTGCATCTTTCACATGTTTATGAAAATGGTGCGAATTTATATGTTACCTTTTTAAATCCGATGAAACGAGGTGAGGAACTGGAAGATTATTATATACTACATAAAGGCTTGGTTGATACCATTGTGAATAATAATGGTTCTTTATCTCATCATCATGGTGTTGGGAGGGTTTTAGCCCCTTGGATGAAACAACAATGTAATGAGACGGAACTTGGTCTTTATCAGGCGATTAAAAATGAGTTGGATCCAAAAGGAATTATGAACCCGGGAGGTATGTTTGGGTTGAAATAATATTAGGAGGGCGGAGTGGGAAGCTAAGGCTGAGTTCGTTCTGATAAAACTTATAGGTTTCAATAATCTTCCTGAGCTTCCACTTTATCCTTTATTTAGTGCATGGAACTAGGCTTGAACTTGCATAACCCTACGGTCACTACATCCTGAATGTAACGTGCCTACTAATTTTACCATCCTGGCAAATCTTACACAAAAATAAAAAATTAATAAAAAGGTATATGGATAAACACAATTTTTGATAAATCTTTGTTTTTAAATCGAATTGAGTATTTTTACATATTGCAAAACATGAAAAGATCAAAATGTTTTTAAAAATTACAGTATATGGACTTTATTCTATATGGAACTAAAAACAGAGTTGCAACAATAACACTTAACCGACCGGATAAAAGAAATGCCTTAAATTCAACCATGGTTATGGAACTTGATAAGGCTTTTAAAAAAGCGGATCAGGATAGGGATGTAAAAGTAATTATATTAAAAGCTAACGGCGATGCTTTTTGTGCGGGAGCTGATCTGGCTTATTTGAAAGAGCTTAGTGATTTCACTTATGAGGAAAACCTTGCTGATTCCCTGCAAATAAAAGAAATGTTTCGGCAGATTTATACAATGAATAAAGTCGTTATTGCTCAGGTTGAGGGTCATGCCATTGCAGGAGGTGCAGGTTTGGCAACTGTGTGCGATTTGGTTTTTTCTGTTCCCCAGGCAAAATTTGGCTTCACTGAGGTCAAAATTGGATTTGTCCCGGCCATAGTAAGTGTATTTGCAATTAGAAAGTTTGGTGAAAGTCATACAAAAAGAATGTTGCTTTCAGGTAATTTAATTGAAGCAAATGAGGCAAAGGGAATTGGTCTGGTAAATTTTATTTCAGCTTCAGAATCAATTGATAGAGATGTAAGAAAGTATGCTGATAATTTAGTGACAAAAACATCTGCAAATTCACTTGCTTTAACAAAAAACTTAATTGTTGAAATACAACAACTAGACCTTGAACAAGCTCTGCTTTATGCAGCGGAATTAAATGCTAAAGCCAGGGATAGCGATGATTGTAAAAAGGGGATTAGTTCGTTTTTAAAAAAAGAAAAAATAGTTTGGTGATGATTCTAAATAAAATACCTATTTTAGCTTATTATTTATGGTATCTTGCCTAAAAATCGACAATGTTCAATATAAAAGGTTATAAATACACATATCTTCTAATAATTCTTCTTGTTTTTACAAACTTCTGTGGTGAAAATGCAGCTGTACAGAAAATTAAGGAAGGTGAAATTGAATATGAGATTAATTATTTGGATAGTGAAAGAGAAAACCCGTTGATTTCACTTCTTCCAAGAAAAATGATAACGGTTTTCAAAGATAACTCGAGTTATAGCCTGATTGAAGGTTTTTGGGGGACATTTAAACTTGTCCATATTACAAACCATTTAGGACAAAATGTTACCTTATTTCAGATTTTAGACAAAAAATACATGTATTTGGCGGATACTGCAGCTACTCCATTAGGATATCCTGCTGGTTCTGATGTAAAACTTTCATTTTCAAAAAAAGAGAAATACATTGCAGGTTACAAATGTAATCATGCAAATGCCGTTTTTTCAAATTCAAACGATACTGTAGATGTATATTATACCGATCAGTTTGAAATTAAAAATCCTAATTCAAATAATCCATACAGAGATGTTAATGGAGTTTTACTTGAGTTTTCTGTAAAAATGGCTGGTATTAATATGATGTTTAAAGCTAAAAGGATAATCGGTGGAAAAATTGATTCGGGGAAGTTTGTTATTCCCACAGGCTATAAAGAGGTGTCGAGAGAGGAAATGGAGAAAATCATATGTGAATATAATAGGACGGCAGATAAATAAATTTAACATTTTTACAAGTTTTTATTACTTTTGCGATATCAGAATTAAAAGAATATTGTTGAAGTATTAAGAATTATTAGTAACTTGATTCTTCCCACAAAGTGGTTCCAATTCTAAATTCTAAACTCTAAATTTGTAAATGATATAGGAACTCATGGCTGTTAAAAAAACACAAACTGCAAAAAAAACAACTACCCGAAAGAGAAAACCTGCAGCAAAAAAAAAGCAAACTGAATCTTTCATTGTAAAAACACAAAAAACTATTAACGATGGGAGAACCAGGCTTTTGTTAGCTGGCCTCACGTTTTTTCTTGCACTGATTGTTTTTCTTGCATTTATATCTTATCTAATTAGTTGGGAAGGAGATCAAAGCCAGTTAGATTTTTCAAATCCAGATGTGGAAGTTAATAACCTGGCTGGAAAATTGGGGGCATCACTTGCACACTTGTTTATTTACGATTGGTTTGGAATAGCTTCTTTTTCAATTGTACTAATATTGTCGGTAATTGGTTTGCATTTGTTTAATATAAAATTTATTCCTCTTGGAAAAACTATAAAATACTCAATAATTGCAACTATTTGGTTGTCAGTATCACTATCGTTTATTTTTGGTGCCGAGTATTTGGTGTTGGGGGGGGCTCATGGATATTATTTGAGTGACTTGCTGGTGTCCTTTCTCGGAATAACAGGTACGGCTTTCCTGCTTTTTATTTTATTGGCTGCATTCATTCTGTTTACTTTTGAAAATTCATATATCTGGCTAATAAATGTTTTTGGTGGTGAAGATAAAAAAGAGGTAGAAGCGGTAAAGGTGGCTGTTAATCAGCAATATGAAGAAGATGACCAGGATGAGGTAAATGAAGGTCCTTTGTCCCTTGGTACGAATATTAATTTAGATACAAATGAGTTAATTGAAACCGTTGATAGAAAACATCTTTTGATACATGATAATGGAAAAGTTGAAAACAAAGAAGATTTAGGTTTCGAGGTTGAAAATACCATTAAAGAAAATGAAAACAAAAACACCAGCAATAATGAAACTAAAGAGGGCTTGGTGCTGGATGTTGAAAAAAACGAAGATATACAGGCAGAAGAATTTGATGAAGAACCTTATGATCCTACTTTGGAGTTGTCAAATTATAAATTCCCACCTATTGAATTGCTCGACGATCACAGGGCTGTGGACTCTGAAGTAACTAAAGACGAACTGTTACAGAATAAAAATAAAATTGTTGAGACACTGAAGCATTACAAAATTGAAATTACCAAAATTAAAGCAACCATTGGGCCAACTATAACTTTGTATGAAATTGTACCTGCTCCGGGTGTTAGAATATCAAAAATAAAAAACCTGGAGGATGACATTGCGCTAAGTCTTGCAGCACTGGGTATTCGAATTATTGCACCCATGCCCGGACGCGGCACTATTGGTATTGAGGTTCCTAATCAAAACCCGGAAATCGTTTCAATGCGTTCTGTTATTTCTTCTTTAAAATTTCAGGAATCAAAATATGATTTACCAGTTGTTTTGGGAAAAACTATATCAAATGAATCTTTTGTTATAGATTTAGCGAAAATGCCGCACTTATTAGTAGCTGGTGCCACAGGGCAGGGTAAATCAGTTGGTTTAAATGCTATTATTGCTTCTTTATTGTATAAAAAACATCCTGCCGAGGTTAAATTTATTTTTGTGGATCCTAAAAAAGTGGAATTAACCCTTTATGAAAAAATTGAAAAACATTTCTTAGCGAAACTTCCTGAATCTGAAGATGCCATTATTACCGATAATGCCCAGGTTATAAATACCTTGAACTCAATGAGTAAAGAGATGGACAGTAGGTATAATTTGTTAAAGCTTGCATCAGTTCGTAATATAAAGGAGTATAATCAAAAATTTATCAATCGTAAGTTAAATCCTATGAAAGGTCATCGCTTTTTACCTTATTTGGTATTGGTGATAGATGAATTTGCTGATTTAATTATGACTGCCGGTAAAGAAGTTGAAATGCCAATAGCAAGGCTTGCACAGTTAGCCCGTGCCATCGGAATGCACCTGATTGTAGCTACTCAAAGGCCTTCAACTAATATTATTACTGGAACTATTAAAGCTAATTTCCCGGCGAGAATTGCTTTTAAAGTTGCATCAATGATTGATTCCCGAACTATTTTAGATACACCGGGTGCTAACCAACTGATTGGCAGGGGCGATATGTTAATTTCAGAAGGAAGCGATATTACAAGGTTGCAATGTGCATTTATTGATACACCCGAACTGGATAAGATAACAAGCTATATTAGTCAACAACAGGCATACACATCTGCATATATTTTACCGGAACCAGATTCTGATGAAGATTCAGGAGTAAATGATATTGATTTATCAAAGAAGGATGATTTGTTTGAAGATGCCGCACGTATGGTTGTACTTCACCAGCAAGGCTCTACATCTCTAATACAGCGAAAATTGTCTATAGGTTATAACCGGGCAGGACGTATAATTGACCAGCTTGAAGCGGCAGGAATTGTTGGTGCTTTTGAGGGCAGTAAAGCAAGGCAGGTACTTATGCCGGATGAATATGCACTTGAACAATTTCTGAAGACTATTTAGCGTTTAACACATTGATGTAAAGACATTGCATGCAATGTCTCGTATTAAAAAAAATAAACAGATGAAACGAGCATGATAAAAATAATCAGTAACACACACGACAATGATTATTTTAATCGTGCGGTTACATCCGGCAATAAAAAGTAATTTAAAATAAACGGATGAAAAAAATACTAATATTGATAAT
>JBDLJL010000012.1:0-50834 GCA_039714415.1 Bacteroidota bacterium | reverse complement strand
AGCCTATTTAAAGCGTTTTTTTAAGCAGAAAAAGGACAAAAGAACAAGTTTGAATGTAAAGGTTATTTCTTAACGAGCACTAATATACCAATTACCAATATACTATTATTATGATTGTCCATAAATATGTGAAACGAGGCTTAAACCATGCAAATTACTGCGAAGATTTTATTTTGCACGAAACCGTAGGTGAAAAATATGAATTATTCGGGGTTTTTGATGGTTGCAGCTCAGGAAAAGATTCGCATTTCGCTTCCAGTTTCATTGCAAAAGTGATTCGCTCAGAATTTTTAAATATGGATGTTAAAAATGGGGAAATACCTAAAAAGTTACAAAAAAAGCTATTGTATCGCTCAGTTCAAAAAATTAAAGAGCTAAAATCGAAATTGCTTCTAGATATTGATGATTTGTTGAGTACTATTATTTTGTTTATTTATGATAAAATGAATGATTGTGGTCATATAGTGGTTGTTGGCGATGGTTTTGTGTCAATAAATGGCCAACAGAATAGTATTGATCAAAATAATATGCCGGATTATTTAGCTTATCATCTTGATAAGATTAATGATGAGGACAAATTCTTGAACTGGTATAAGCAACATACTAAGGTGTTTTCTGTCGATAAATTGCTCGATGTAAGTATTTCAACAGATGGTGTTGAATCATTTGTAAAAAAGAATGTGAGTGTTGAAAGTGAGGCGGTTTTGGACCCTGGTAATTATTTATTGAGTGATGATTTTTTAATCATAAACAAAGCCATGCTTGGCCGAAAATGCAATATATTGGAAAGAAAATACGGTTTGGTAAATGGGGATGATTTGGGAATAATTAGGGTTGTTAAGAAAAATGAATAATTAATTTGGTGACCTGACTGCCTTCTCGCACTTGTCAGCGTCTAAATAGAGTAGGTCTATAAAGTCGGGGCGCAACTCTTTTATTAAATGTAAAGTTTTAAAGAAGTGTATTTTCAATTTATTAACAAGTTGCGCCCCGACTACTTTTTCGAAAACATTGACTTTATGGACAAACACTAAATTGACAAATGCAATCAATATGGCAAAATTTAAAGTAACAACACATACAGGAAAAAGTCTTTATTTAAAAGATGAAAATGAAATTCACCGTGGGGGCGAGGGTCGGATATTATTAATTGATTCGCAAAAAGGTAAAGTAGCAAAAGTTTATCATAAAGGAATAAAATCAATCACCGAGGAACGTTTTAATGTGTTGATGAAGCTGGATAAATCCTTGTTTCTTACACCACAGGAACTCTTGTTGCAGAATGGTGTAGTTATTGGCTATACCATGGTGTTTGCAGGTTCAGCGTATTTTCCTTTATCATCCTGCTTTAGCAAAAATTTTTGTTTACGCTTGAAAATGAACAGTAAAACAAAAAAGAAAATTGCTCATAAACTAATTGAAGCTGTTAAAACCGCACACAAGCATAATATTATTATTGGCGATTTAAATCAATATAATGTATTGGTGAATGAGCAAGGTGAAATAAAACTTATTGATACAGATTCGTATAAAACGCCGGGATATGTTCACTCTGGTTTGCTTCTTGATGAAATACGTGACTATTTATATCAAGGTATCGTTAGCAAAAACAGCGATTATTTTGCGCTTTCTGTGCTTTTATTTTATCTGTATACTTATACGCACCCGTTTAAAGGTATTCATCAAAAAATTAAGAAGCTGGCAGACAGGATGATCTATAAAATTCCGGTGTTTGCTAACGACCCTTTGTTGAAAGTGCCCAAATGTTATCAAGCCCTGCAAGATAAAACCCTGCAAAATGATTTTAACCGACTTTATGTAAATGGTGAACGTTTTATTTTATCAATAAGTGGAACTGGTAAAATAGAAGCTGCTAAACCAAAAGTAACGGCTTTAAAACGATTTGATGAGAAAGAGTTAATAATAACTCCTATTCTTCAAAATGAAAACATAATCAATGTCCGTTTTGGATCTGCAGCCGGTTATATAGAAACAGATAATCAGTTTATAGTATATTCAGCAGGTAATAAAGCTTATGTAAACCGAAGATTTATAATTTCAAAAAAAGAATACGATGAGATTTTTGTAACGGATAGGAATGTATTACTAAAGAAAAATGATACTTTGTATCACTATAAAAACAACTCTGATATTATTCAGCTTTTTAATTTTCATTTTCAGAAAGATTCTATTTTACATCAATCCGAAAATATTTTAATGGTTATTGGTTCCAATCAGATGTATAAAGTTTATCTTGATGAAATACATAATAGCTCAATTGCTAATAAACGTATTGAGGTGTTTGGTCCTGCTTTCCATCATCATAATGGTTTAATTCAAAACTCGGGTGGTGTGCAACGTATTTTTTATAATACGGGAAAAGATATCGCAACAATAAAAGCAGGAAAATACACAAAAATGCTTTATCAGAAAGGGAGTGTGGGTGTAATTCAATCTATTGAAAATAAAAAGCTGAGTAATTATTATTTTAAGATTAAAGGTTTAAAGCAGGAGTTTTCATCTATGCCGGTAGAATTGTTTACCCATTTTGCTTTTATGTCAACAGAGGCACATGAAGGATTTATATTTGAACCTGCTGATAATAAAATACGAGTATTGCGCATACAGGATTTCAGGGTAATATCAGAAATACAAAGTAATTTAATTTCCTCACAAACAGGTTTGCATTACACAAAATCCGGAATCATTGCCTGGGAAGACAATTCTGTATATCTGATAAATAAAAAGGATACTACATCTTAATCCCCATCACAATAACATCATCAATTTGTTTTTTGTCACCTTTCCATTCTTCAAAAGCATTACTGAGGATTTCTTCTTGTTCTTTTATGGGTTTAGCATGATTTTCCAACAAGAGTTCTTTTAGCCTTCTTTTGTAGAATTTTCGTCCATCCGGACCACCTATCTGATCAGAAAAACCATCAGAGAATATATAAAAAATATCACCTTCTTGATACTCAATTTTATGTGGCAAAAATACCTTCTCTTTTCGAAGAACACCACCAATCCCAAAATTTGATCCTTTTATTTCTACTAGTTCCCCATCCCTGATATAAAATAATGGATTTCCAGCCCCTGCAAATGAAATGGCTTTTTTATCTTCATCAACGGTTAAAACAGAAATATCCATTCCGTCTTTCATTGTGCCAGACTCACTTTGTTTGAGTGTTTCAATCACCAATTGGTCTAACTTGTATAAAATTTGTTCTGGGTCAATTACCTCCTGTATGTTAACAATCATATGAAGAAAGTTATGCCCTAGTAATGTCATAAAAGCTCCTGGAACACCATGTCCTGTACAGTCAGCAGCAACAATAATTTTAATCTTATTTGACTCGTCAAAATCCCATGAAGAATCCACCTCACCATACCAGAAGAAATCACCGCTTACAATATCTTTGGGCTTAAAGAAAATGAAATGATCCGGAAAATTCTCGTTTAGAATCTTTTCTTCAGGCATTACCGCTTCCTGTAAACGTTTTGCATAATTAATGCTGTCTGTTACTGCTTTATTCTTTTTTTGTATTTCAACCGCCTGACCTTCAAGAATCTGATTTATTTTAACGATTTCATCATTGGCCACAATAAGGCTTTCAGATTGTATTTCCAGTTCTTCTTTTTGCTGTTCAATTTTCGAGGTTCTGTCTTTTACCAGTTTTTCAAGATTTTCATTAAAATAATCCAGTTCATCAGTTAATTGTACGGAGTATTGATATGCTTTAGACAACCTAAAAGAAATAAGATAGGACTGGAGAATTATAAAAATAGCTAATCCATAAGGTAATAAATAGTAAGTGTTTATTATTAAATTATTATTTAACGCATCATTGAAAATTGCGACTGTTAATATAATTGTTCCCAACAATGCTTGTTTTGCCCCTTCTTTTCTTGATACAATAGCCTTAGATAATACGTATAAAATGTAAAATACTAAAACAACAGTTAATATATAAAGCGCAATGGTTAAATATGTAAATATTGCAGGACTTGTGATAAGTATGAAAAGAACCATGGCAAAGATAAATATCATTGCCAACCTGTTAGTTAAACGTGAAGTTTCTTCTTTAAATAAAGATGTGATATATTTTAGGAAAAATAGCAGGCATAAATAATCCCCTATGTAATCCAATTTCATAAGAATATTCCAATTTAAATCAGGAAATATGATACCCATAATATTTTGATTTCCCGAAATACCAAAACTGAAAGTAATGCTAAAGATTAATATAGAAAAATATAAAGAAGAAGTTACATCGCTTCTTAATTTGTATAAGATTAAATGATTTATGGCAACAATTATCAGCAAGCCGAACAAGAAGAAGTTAAGGCCCATACCCCGTTTTTCCGCATTTTGCATTTTTTTCGTAGAACCAAAAAGGATACTACTCTCAATTCCTCCCTTTTTTTGATTAAAATTGCTTAATTGTAATACAATTTCAATTAAGTCTGTATCTGCAATAAAATAATGTGTTGTATTTCTTCTGGAAGGGATAATCTCTTCTTTATTTGTGGCAACTAAACCATTCTCTGCTAATATTTCACCATTAATCCATATCTTGTACGCTACATTAACTCTGTTAAATTTAATTCCAAAATCTGAATCACTGGATTGATTATATATTTGCAGACGATAAGTTGCGAATCCTTGTCCTGAGATTGGAGAATTTTCTTCTGTAAGATCATTCCATATACCCGGTACATTAGAATATGTTTTCTCATCTACCTTTTTTCTCCTAAAATCTTCAGGGGAAATAAGTTTGTCCCAGTAAAATTCCCATTTACCGTCTAGTTTTATAATATCTTGATTTAGATGATAATCCGTTACGTTTAATATACCATTAACCGCATAAGGTTTATCATCATTATAATTATTATTATAACAGGAATTTAAAGAAATGCCGAGTACTAATAATATAACTGATATTTTAGAAAAGCTATTCATTCAATAACCAAAATTAGTAGAATATTTAGAATAACAAAAAAAATACCAACTTATTATTTTTTAAAGGGTTATTTTAATTTACTAATGTTTTTATTATAAGAACCTACAAAAAGCATGATCGCGATAGCTGAGATTTAAGAGAATGTAAAGTAATCATTGAGGTTTTCTTGCTGACAATATCTAGCTTTCCAAAGCCTCAGCACCACCAACAATTTCAAGAATTTCATTAGTAATAGCAGCCTGTCGGGCCTTGTTATATGTTAATTTTAGTTCTTTTAATAATTCTGTAGCATTATCAGTTGCTTTATGCATGGCAGTCATCCTAGCACCTTGTTCTGATGCATTTGAGTCTAATATCGCCTTATATAACTGAATCTTTAATGCGTAAGGAATCATTTGTTCAATTATTTGATCTTTATTTGGTTCAAAGATATAGTCGCTGGGATAGTTGTCTTCATCATTTTCCAAAGAAATGGGCAAGAACTGTTCAACAGTAAGTTTTTGAACTGCAACATTTTTAAACTGATTGTAAACAAGATGTACCTGATCGTATTCTTTGTCAGTAAACTGATCCATTATTTTTTGTGCAAGTTCTGAAACTGTTGTGAAATTCAAATCACTATAAATTTCTTCAAAGCTGTTTTTAATAGTGATTTTTCTGGAGCGTAAAAGGTCATTTGCTTTCTTTCCAATGGTATAAAGATCAACAAGTCCCTTATTGTATAATTCTGAATAATTTTTTTGTGCTAGTTCAGCTGCTTTTTTTACGGCATTAGCATTAAATGCACCACAAAGACCTTTGTTTGATGCAATTATTATAACAAGAACCCTTTCAACTTTTCTTTGGTCACCATAAACATTATCTTCAAAAGACACTATTGAATTCTTTACATGATCCATAATATCTTGCAATTTTCCTGCATATGGTCTCATTTGAATAATGGCTGATTGTGCTTTACGAAGTTTTGCCGCAGCTACCATTTTCATGGCTGAAGTAATTTTCTTTGTTGAATTAACAGAGGTGATTCTTGTTCGTATTTCCTTAAGATTCGCCATTATCTATTTAGTAATTAGTATATTAGTAATTGGTAATTAGTGTGCTGAAATTGGTAATTAGGTCATGAATTACCAGTTGCCAATTACTAATTACCTGTTACCTTAAATTATTCTGTAAGTAATTTATTTACCAAGTCAATATATTCCTTAGCTGCATCGTCTTTACTTTTACCTTTCTGCTCTTCCCATGCATCATATTTTGCAGCACCTTTAAAATCAAAACCTCCTGGTCTTTCACCAGAAATTTCACCTTCCGTTGCCTGTTTGTATAAACTGTAAAGTTTTAAAAGAATGTCGTTTGAAGGCTTAGATTTTAATGTTTTAGAGTCTTTAACTGCCTTTTCAAAAGCTTCAGTATCCATTTGCTAGATTTTAATTTTATTAATTCTTTCTTATAAAACAGTTATTTGCTTCTAAACCGTCTTACATCTACCTTGTATTTTCTTATTTAAATAATTCTACGAGTTCTTTTGCAATATTTCCCAAAGCATTTGTTACTTCGTCTGTTAATTTGCCCTCAGCCAGGTTTGCCAGAATATCTTTATGTTTTAGTTCTAATATTTCAAGGAATTGAGTTTCAAACTCTTTCACTTTTTCAACTGGAACTTCAGAAAGCAAACCTTTTGACCCACAATAAATAATAGCAATTTGTTGTTCAACTTTATACGGCGAATGCAAACCTTGTTTTAATATTTCAACATTTCTGGCACCTTTATCCAACACTGCTTTTGTTGCCGCATCCAAATCGGAACCAAATTTAGCAAATGCTTCTAATTCACGATATTGTGCCTGGTCAAGTTTTAAAGTACCTGCTACTTTTTTCATGGCCTTAATCTGGGCATTACCACCAACCCTTGATACAGAAATACCTACGTTAATTGCAGGGCGAATTCCAGAATTAAATAAACTGGATTCAAGGAAAATCTGTCCATCAGTAATAGAAATTACATTGGTTGGGATATAGGCAGATACATCACCAGCCTGAGTTTCAATAATTGGAAGTGCGGTTAACGAACCACCACCTTTTACCAGGTGTTTAATTGAATCAGGCACATCGTTCATTTGTTTTGCAATATCATCAGAGTTGATGATTTTTGCAGCTCTTTCCAATAATCTGGAGTGCAAGTAAAATACATCACCCGGATATGCTTCACGTCCTGGTGGACGACGTAATAAAAGTGAAACCTCACGGTAAGATACTGCCTGCTTTGATAAATCATCATAAATGATTAATGCCGGCCGGCCGGTATCTCTGAAATATTCACCAATAGATGCTCCTGCAAAAGGTGCATAATATTGTATTGCAGCAGGATCAGATGCATTTGCCGCAACAATTACGGTGTATTGTAAAGCTCCTTTTTCTTCCAATGTTTTTGCTATATTAGCAACAGTAGATCCTTTCTGTCCAATAGCCACATAAATACAATAAACAGGCTCGCCTTTATCAAAAAATTCTTTTTGATTAATGATTGTATCCAGTGCGATGGCTGTTTTACCTGTTTGACGGTCACCAATAATTAACTCTCTTTGCCCCCTCCCAATTGGAATCATTGCATCAACGGCTTTAATACCTGTTTGAAGTGGTTCATTTACCGGCTGTCGGAAAATTACCCCGGGAGCTTTTCGTTCCAAAGGCATTTCATATTTTTCACCACTAATAGCACCCTTTCCGTCAATAGGTTCACCTAGCGTGTTTATTACCCTGCCTAACAGTCCTTCACCCACATTGATGGATGCAATTTTTTTAGTTCTTTTAACCGTTTCGCCTTCTTTAATCCCTTCTGATGGACCTAATAGTACAACACCCACATTGTCTTCTTCAAGGTTAAGAACAATACCTTTAACATTGTTCTCAAATTCAACCATTTCATTAGCCTGTACTTTAGAAAGCCCATAAATACGGGCAATACCATCACCAACTTGTAAAACAGTACCAATTTCTTCAAGTTCTACTTCAGTAGTGATTCCTTCAAGTTGTTTTTTTAATATTTCGGAAACTTCTCCGGGTCTGATTCCTGCCATCGGTTATTTTTTTATATTTGTTTATCTGGTTATTTGCTTATGAAATCCTCACATCCTCAAATCACCATTTATCAATTGTTTATTATTTTCTTCTAACTTACTATTTCACGCTTAATTTTTTCAAGCTGGTTAGCTACACTGGCATCATATTGTTCATCATCAATTCTGATGACAAATCCGCCAATCAAATCCGTATTAATTTTTTCAACCAACTCAGTTTCTGCTTTAAAACTACTTTTTACAAGTTCTTTAATTTCATTTTTAACTGCTTCACTAATTTTTTCAACACTTGAAAAATGAATGGTTTTTATTCCTTGAAATTCCTTGTAAAGATTAAGAAAATTAATTGCTATATATCTAAGGAATTGTTCACGTCTGTTTTTAGTTATAAGCCGTAAAAAATTAAGTGTTATAACATCTGTTTTATCCTTAAATATTTTGTTAAAGATGTCAATTTTTTTCGAAAAGGGTAAAACCGGATTTTCTAAAAATTGTGTAAAATAAAGTTCCTCATCACAGATAGATACAATTAGAGCCATGTCTTTCTGAATACTTGAAAGAATATCTTTTTCTTTAGCCAATGTAAACAAGGCTTTAGAGTATCTAATGGCTATAGCACTATAGTTCATCTAATTTAATTTTACATCCTTTAAATATTGATCCATTAATTCCTTTTGTTTTGCCGGATCGTCTAATTGTTTTCTTAATATCTTTTCAGCAATCAGAATTGAAAAGGAAGCTATATTTTCTTTCATTTCGTTGATAGCTGCAGTTTTTTCATTCTGAATTGCCTGACGTGCTGAATCAATCATTTTATCAGCTTCCTGGGCAGCTTGACCTTTTGCCTCATCAATAATACTTTGCTTTACCTCTTTTGCTTCTATAAGCATTTTATTTCTTTCATTCCTGGCTTCAGCTAATATTGTTTCGTTATCAGCTTGTAACCTGCTCATTTCTTCGCGAGCTTTTTCAGCCGATTCCAATGCTTCTTCAATTGAATCCTCACGTTCTTTCAAAGATGATAAAATGGGTTTCCAGGCAAATTTTTTGAGAATGTACATTACAATTAAGAATGTTAATACCATCCAGAAAAGAAGTCCGTAATCGGGTATAACTAATCCCATAATGTGATTTTTTTATATATTACTTTTATAATTATATGCTGTTTAACTAAATTTGTATCTTGCTGAGTTACAAGTTTCAAGTCCCAGGTTTCAAAAAAGAACTTTATAGTAATTTATTTAAGTTTTTTAATAAACTCCGGTTAAAACCAACCGTTTTAACCGGAGAGTTTTTTCTTATACAAACAGAATAAGAAGACAAACTACAATTGCAAAGAAAGCAACACCTTCAATAAGGGCTGCAGCAACAATCATGTTTGAACGAATATCACCAACAGCTTCAGGTTGACGGGCAATAGCTGCTACTGCACTATCACCAATACGTCCAATACCCATACCTGCTCCAATCGCAGCAATGCCTGCTCCAAGTCCTGCACCTAATTTAGCTAGTCCAGCACTTGCAACTGCTTGTAAAATAATCGATAAAGTTAACATGTTATATATATTAATGGTTAATAAAACATTTTAGATTTCAGATTGTTGATCTTAGATTTAAACCAGCAACTTGATATCCTCATAATTAATTAAATTTACTCTTTTTTTATTTTTATATTAATTTTTTAAACTTTTGTTATGGGCACTAAAAATTTTTAATGTTCCATTTTCAATAATACCCAGCTTATAATTTATTAATCATTATACAATAATCAATATTCATTCATTTAATGGTGTTCTTCTGTTGCCATTCCAAAATACAGAGCTGATAGTAGGGTAAAAACATATGCCTGGATAAAAGCAACCAGTAATTCCAGAACCATCATAAATACAGTAAATAGTATTGATACGATTGAAATACCATAACCGGCAAAGATATTTTTTTCTCCAAAAATGAAAATTAAACTGTAAAAGCCCAAAGCAATAATGTGTCCTGCTGTTATATTGGCAAATAAACGAACCATTAAAACAAATGGTTTTGTAAACATACCTACGATTTCAACTACGGGCATTAACGGTACAGGAATTTTTAGCCACCAGGGAACTCCCGGTGCATTAAAAATATGAGTCCAATAGGCCTTATTCCCTTTTACGGTAGTAATAACAAATGTGAAAACTGCAAGTGCCAGCGTAATAGTAATATTTCCTGTAAGGTTTGCACCACCTGGTAAAATTGGAATTAAGCCCAATAAATTATTTAGTACGATAAAAAAGAATATTGATAATAAATAGGGCATATATTTTTCAGGTTTGTTCTGAATAGATGCTTTTGCAATGTCATCCCGAACAAATAAAATTAATGGTTCAAAGAATGATTGCATGCCTTTAGGTGCTTGACCTTTATTTTTTTTGTATGCATTTGCAACAGAAATAAATATAAACAGCATTAGCGCAACGCTAAAAAATAGGGCAACCACATTTTTAGTAATTGAAATATTTATTAATGGTTTTTCAAAATCACCATTTCCCATTAGTTCAACAATTTTCCCTTTATTTTTAGATGTTTCTTCTAATTCTATTTTAAAACCTTTATATACATCATGGCCATGATGAAATTTTGAAGACATGAATACATTTAAACCTTTACTTTTGCTATACAGGATTATGGGCAATGGTAAACTTATGTGAGTTTCACCAACAGTAAAAATATGCCATTCGTAGGAATCTGCAATATGATCGAAAATGAATGGCCCTGGTTTAAACTTTTTTTCTGTTTTTTCATGTGTGTCTTCCTCATGTTGAGCAGTAAGGTTAGAAGGTAATGAAATGGCAAGTAAAAGAACAAAAATCAGGAAAATCAATTTTTTCCCAAAAATATTTTGAAGCTTAATTGACTTATTAATTTTCATTTATAGAGCGTTTAAAGCTTAGGGTTTTATATGTTTTTTTAAGTTACTGCAAAAGTATAAAAAATATCTAAGAACAGCATTAACGGATGATTAATTCTTTTCCTTTAAATCAATTAATAAAGAAAAGGTTTCAAAAATCGTAAAAAGAAAGTATAACACAAAGAAAGTCAGTAAGAAAGGCACTGCATTGACTTTGTCAACAAGTACATAAGTGATCAGGAAAATTATGTACAAGAAAAGTTTTACAGAGGTTGAACCCATGTAAAATGTGGAGAATTTTGCAATGCGAAAATTGCTTGCTTTAAGAAGGATCGAATGAACCAAAATGGAAATAAATACAAAAAAAGCGATCAGGTAGGGAAAAATCCCTAAGTAATATTGGGGTAAAATAAAAGTAAATAGGCCAAATGATATTGCGCTAAGAATTGTTGAGAATACCAAAAGACGTATAATATATTTTTTTAACATGTTTTTGCTTTAGATACTGTTGGGAAAATAACTCCAAAATACTCGTACATTGCTTTTATTCATTCCCCAGTCTATAATATTAAGAAACCGGCCTTTACTTTTCATCCTTATATTTCTCATGTCAGCATAATTAACTGAAAAAGTTTCACCCGAAGTGCTAAAATTCGCTTTTGTATTAACTTTTAGAAAACCTGGTGTTTCAATAACAAGTTTCCATTTTAATTTATCAAAAGCAATAATAGATTTTTGGTAAAACTCTTCTTTACTTATTTCTGAGCTGACAATTAATTCAAAACTTGGAGGAAAACCAATAGCCATAATTACTTTTTTAAGAAATCTTTAATTGCAAACCATAGTGCTGCAAAAATGGCCAATAGTGATAACACTACAGTAAAAATCGGAAATCTCCACTGTAAAAATTCATCTAATTTTAGTCCACCAAAAAAACCAACCAAAATGGTAATAACCATTTGAATTGAGAGACTTGAATACTTGACCCAATTATTTAATGGGGCTTTTGTCTTTGGTTTCTGTTTTTTCTGTGAAACTTTGGATTCCTTGTTTTTCATCCATTTTACAAGTGCCGGTAAACTTTGCACCAGGTTCAATAGAAAGCTTTTTAGTAATCATATCACCCTGGATATTTGCTGAAGCTTTTAGAGAAAGCAATTCTAATACATTAATTTTACCAACAACTTTTCCCAATACATCACAATCATTACATACAATATCTCCTTCAACAAAACCAGTTGCTCCAATAACCAGTCTACCTTTAATATTGATGTTTCCTTTTAACTTACCGTCAATTCTGACATTGCCAGATGACTTAATTTCACCACTAATTTCCGTTCCATTAGCAAATGAGTTTCTTGAATCTACATTGTTTTCCTGAGAGTTTGCCATAGTTTCTTCTGTTTTTTTCTTTCCTAATGCCATATTTTATAATCTAAAAATTAATATTCGAAATATTTTTAGTTAAAATCGTCCATAAATTTAGTAGTGTAGTTCCCTTTAACAAAGCGGGAATCTTTCATAAGTTTTATATGGAATGGAATCGTTGTTTCGATACCCTCAACCACAAACTCGTCTAATGCTCTTTGCATTTTCTTAATTGCCTCTTCACGGGTTCTTGCCACCGTAATTAGCTTGGCTATCATTGAATCATAATGAGGCGGAATGGTATACCCTGCATAAACGTGGGTGTCAACTCTAACCCCGTGACCACCAGGTGTATGCAAAGTAGTTATCTTGCCAGGTGAAGGTCTGAAATTATTCTTAAAATCTTCAGCATTTACCCTGCATTCAATTGCATGCATTTGTGGATAATAATTAATTCCCTTAATTGAGATTCCTGCAGCAACTTTAATTTGTTCCTTTATCAGATCAAAATTAATTACTTCTTCAGTAATTGGGTGTTCAACCTGGATACGTGTATTCATTTCCATAAAATAGAAATTCCTGTGTTTATCAACAAGAAACTCAACCGTTCCTACACCTTCATATTTAATTGATGTAGCAGCGAGTACTGCTGCTTCTCCCATTTCCTCCCTTAATTCATCAGTCATGAATGGGGAAGGGGTTTCTTCCAATAATTTTTGATGGCGTCTTTGGATTGAACAGTCTCTTTCTGAAAGGTGGCATGCATTGCCTTTCTGATCACCAACTATCTGTATTTCAATATGCCTTGGGTCTTCAATATATTTTTCAAGATACATTCCATCGTTACCAAAAGCAGCAGCAGATTCTTGTCTGGCAGAATCCCAATGTGATTCAAACTCATCTTCTGACCAGATGATTCTCATACCTTTACCACCACCACCGGCAGTAGCCTTAATAATAACAGGGTATCCAATTTTTTTTGACAGTTTAATACCTTCCTGAAAAGTTTCAATTAATCCTTTAGAACCTGGTATGGTAGGAACTCCAGAATCTCTCATTGTTTTTTTTGCAGTAGCTTTATCGCCCATGCGATCAATCATTTCAGCAGAAGGTCCGATAAATTTAATATTGTTTTCCTGACAGATTTTTGCGAATTGCGAATTTTCTGCTAAAAAACCATATCCGGGATGAATTGCATCAGAATTCGTTATTTCAGCCACAGAAAGGATTGCTGGTATATTCAGGTAGGATTGAGCACCTGCTGGTGGACCAATACAAACTGCCTCATCAGCAAAACGTACATGTAAACTATCTTTATCAGCAGTAGAATAAACTGCTACTGTATTAATACCCATTTCTTTACAAGTGCGAATTATCCTAAGTGCAATTTCACCCCTGTTGGCTATCAGTATTTTCTTGAACATATGTAACTAGTTTAAACTTTGGTATTTTCTTATAATATTAATAGTTATTTAGCTCTAACATATTTAACTTCATCCTTATTATAAAAGAAGCTAAGTTTCATGTATTTTTCGACGAATTTCTTAAACTCTTCTGATGAGGTGAATTTTTCATCAATATTATCTGTTACTTCATATAATATAAACTCGTCACCTTTCATGTCCAGTCGGTGCATATAATATTCACCTTCACCGTCTTTCTGCATATTCATAAATACATAATCATCAATATAGGTAAAATGGGTTATGTATTTAGTTTCTTTATAAGTTGAATCGTTTGATTGGTATTCAAACTTCACAATATTGTATTTATACTTATCCAAAGCCAATATTTTAAAATATTCAGGGTTTTCTTTATCCAAATCTGAATTTTTAATCCATTTCCCAAGTACTTTTTGATCCACTTTTTTATTTGGCTCATCAATTGGTACTTGTGATTGATAAGGACAAGCTGTTAGTGCAAAAATTATAGCAACAAAAAACGAGAATAAAAATAATTTAGTTTTCATAGCATTAGTTGTTTCGTTTAAGTTTTAGCTAGGGTCGATTAAGAATAGAGGTTGGTCAAATTCTACAGGTGATGAATCATCAACAAGAATTTTAACCACTTTTCCTGAAATTTCTGACTCAATTTCATTAAAAAGCTTCATAGCCTCAATAATGCAGACCACTTTCCCAGGGTTTACATCATCTCCAACATTTACATAAGTTGGTTTGTCAGGTGCTGGTTTCCTATAAAATGTCCCAACCATTGGAGCTTTAATTTCAATATATTTACTGGTTTCGTCTTCTTCTTTTGTTGTTTCAGCAGGCGCAACCGGTTGAATAGGTGGTGTCGTTTGCATGGTTGGTGCCATTTGCATCCCTGGCATTGTTGCCATTTGTGTTGGTACAGGAAATTGCTGAACTACTGTTGTTTCAGTATGAGTTTGAGCAGCTTTCCCTTTTGGTGGAGTTTTTATAGTTAATTTCAAATCACCGGTTTCAATTTTTACTTCTGTTGCTCCGGATTTAGCTATATTTTTTATAAAATCTTGAAGTTCTTTCAGTTCCATAACTAACAATTAAAATTATTTGTGTGCAATTTAGTGAATTTTTTCTAAAAATTACTATTTTTTCGGATCGTAAGCCCATTTAAGGTACATAGCTCCCCAGGTAAAACCAGCCCCAAAAGTAGCAATAATCAGATTATCACCTTTTCTTAATTTAGGCTCCCATTCATTGAGTAATAATGGGATAGTGGCATCAGTTGTATTACCATATTTTTGGATATTGATCATAACTTTTTCCTTCGGAAGATCCATTCTTCTGGCAGTGGCATCAACAATCCTAAGGTTTGCCTGATGTGGTACTAACCAATCTAAATCATCAGCGGTCAGATTATTTCGTTTCATCATTTCAACAGAAACATCAGCCATATTAGAAACAGCAAATTTGAAAACAGCCTGCCCTTCCTGATAAATAAAATGCTCCCTGGCATCAATAGTTTCGTGTGTTGGTGGTTTTACAGAACCACCGGCTTTTTGATGCAGGTGTTTTCTGCCGGAACCATCAACAAAGTTCGTGACATCAATAATTCCGTTATCATCTTCAGAAGGTTCTAAAAGTACTGCACCCGCACCATCGCCAAAAATCGGGCAGGTTGTTCTATCTGTATAATCTACAATAGCCGACATCTTATCAGCACCTACAACAATAACTTTTTTATATTTACCTGTTTCTATAAATTGGCTTCCGGTAGTTAAACCATATAAAAAGCCCGAGCAACCTGCATTTATGTCAAAACTAAACGCATTATTTATTCCTGCTTTATCGCTAATAACATTTGCTGTAGCAGGAAAAACCATGTCAGGAGTAACAGTTGTACAAATTAATAAATCAATTTCATCAGGCGATGTACCTGTTTTTTTCAACAAATCAAGTACTGCTCCAGTGCCAAGGTCAGATGTTCCTTTACCTTCGCCTTTAAGGATTCTTCTTTCTTTGATACCAATCCTGGTCATAATCCATTCATCAGAAGTATCAACCATGGTAGCAAGTTCATCATTTGTTAAGATATAATCTGGAACATAAGCTCCAACACCTGTAATTGCTGCTCTTACTTTTGACATGCTAATAAAATTTTTTTAATTTAATAAAACCAGTTTAATCATTGTCAAGGTTCATATCACTCCAATAAACAATGCCCCAAAAGTTGATGCTTTTGGGGTTATTTATTTGAGATAATATCGTACTTGGTTTTCATTTATTGCCGAAACTCGCAACCTAATGATTAAGAAGACGAAACCTAAAGGTGTTCTCAAAAAATTCAAAGTTCAAATCTCTCCTTCCTAAGTCAAAAAACAGAGGTTTTAATTTGCCGGCTGGAGTATCATAACTCGACTTTACTCTTGTCAATGGATCCCCGGAAGCTGGCCAGTTTGAGTAAGGCCGAAATTTGAATTTTTAAAGCTTACCTATAGTGTTTCTTGCTTTTCAATAGCCAGTTGGCCTCTGTAGTGTCCACACTCAGGACAAACACGATGATACTGATGAGAAGCACCACAGTTTGAGCAAACAGCTAAAGTACTGGTTGTTGCCTTGTAGTGTGTTCTTCTTTTGTCTCTTCTTTGTTTTGAAATTTTTCGTTTTGGATGTGCCATTTTTTAAATTATTATTCAGTTTAAGAATTTTTAATTATCACCCGTTAAGTGATTTCCCTTAATTATGTAAATTTTTAAGTTTATCCCACCTTGGGTCAACGTTATCTGATGAGCTTTGTTCGCCCAAATATTTTTCTAAATTATCTAGCATATTTTTATTACAAGTGCTCTCCCCATTTTCATCTTCTGGATGAATTTTTTTAATAGGGATTTGCAAATTAATATAGTCATAAAAGTGCTTTGCTAAATCTATTTTATCTTCTTTACGTGATAAAACCATTCGTTCATCAATATCCGTTATGTCAGAAGTTTCTTCTCCAAAAATTACATGTAGCTTATTATCAAAACTTAACTCAAGGTCAAAGTAATCAAGACATCGGTCACATTGAACATTTATTACACCTTCAATATGAAACACAAAGCCTAGATGTCTGCTTGTTTTTTCCATTAAAGCATCAACCTTAATATTCAAATCATTAATTTCAGTTTGCCCGTAATTTTCTATCAAGCTTTTTGAAATCTGAAATGCAAATTGATGTTTTCCTTCAGCTAAACCTGAAAACTGTATACTATATTTATTTCCTTCCTTCACAATTTATTTCTGCAAAATAGTTCGCAAAATTAAATATTAATCTTTAAATAAAAAATTTGAATTTAAGTTAATGTGTTTTGTTTACTAAAGTTGGGGATAACAATAGTAAAAATACTTCCTTCTCCTTTTGAGGAACTTGCTTTTATTGAGCCATTTAGCGCTGTGATATTTGAATTTGCAACTGACAGTCCGATTCCTGTCCCCCTATATCTTTTTTCTTCAACGTTTATTTTACTGAAGGGGTCAAAAATGTAAGGAAGTTTCTCTTGCTTAATTCCAATTCCTGTATCTTTAATGATGATTATCAGATTGTTATCCTTAAATTCACATGAGATTTCTATATTCCCGTGATCTGTATATTTTAAAGCATTATTTAAAAGTTCGTTAAGAATTTTGTTTATTTTATTTTCATCATTTGTGAATTTCTCTGGTAGGCTATTATCGAAATCAAAATTAATTTCAACATGTTCTTTCTTCAACATGTTTCTTTTAGATAGTACTTCAGTTTTTATATCTTTCAGCATCCTTAATATTGAGAAAGTCGTAATATTAAGCTTGTATTGCCCGCTTTTGAACTTAGATAGCTCAAGCAAATCATCCATTAAGTTTAAGAGATGGTCTATATTTTCCTGGATAATGTTAGCATGATCTTCATCAATATTTTTATTGTTTACCTCAAGAATTTCAGAAAACCCCTGAATGACATTCATAGGTTCACGTATTTCATGAGATATGTTTTCAATGAATTCACTTTTTAAATGGTCATTTTCAGTGGATTTTATTAAGGCGGTTTCTAATTGATCAGTTCGTTTATTGATTTTTTCTTCCAGTAAAACCTGGTATTGTTGTAATTCTGCATTTTGATCTGCAATTATTTTATTTTTCTTTGTTATTAGCTGGTTACTTTTTTTAAGCTTTTTCCTGTTTCTTATCAATATGATTATTATAATTATTGCCACTATAATAATTATAAAAGTCAATTTTAAATAATTTGCTCTTTTCAGTTTCTCTTTTTTAAATTTATCATTTGCTATCAGAAGTTCGTTTCCATATTCAATTTCCATTGCTTCAGCATATGAGTATTTTAATTTATTATTGATTATCTGTGCCTTCTTTATGTAAAACCATGCACTGTCAATATTCAGATTTGCATATTCAAGAGCAATGTTATTCAACAAAAGAATTTGTGTTGTGTCTTCAGTTGAATTTAATAATAATTGCTTTAAACTATCTACTTTAGTAATTTGGGCATTTAAATTAAATGTCAATATAAACAGTATAATTGATAGCTTGGGAATTAAAAATTTCAAAATATAACTTATTAATATTTATATGTGCTTCAGAAAAGAATCTATTTTATAAATGCAAAAATACTCATTTTTTTTGTAAAGTAATCTTTTTGCAACCCACACTTTGTAATATTATAAACTATCAACAACAACTTTATACTTAGGATCTTCAATTATATTGACGTCTATTATTTTTTCTGCATTTTTTAATAAGACTCTACAATCAGGACTTAAATGTTTTAAATGTATTTTCTTGCCAACCTTAAGATATCGTTCAGAAATTCTATTCAGTGCTTCAATAGCTGACATATCTACAACACGACTTTCAGCAAAATCAATAATTACTTCCTCAGGGTCGTTCAGGACATCAAACTTTTCATTAAAAACTGTAACAGAACCAAAAAACAAAGGCCCGTATATTTCATAGTGTTTTACCCCATTTTCATCAATATGTCTTCTTGCCCTAATTCGTTTCGCATTATCCCAGGCAAAAACCAGGGCGGCAATAATAATTCCAATAATTACTGCTAATGCAAGATTGTGAAGTATTGCAGTTACTAAGGTAACCAGTACCATTACAAAAACATCTGACTTTGGCATTTTATTAAAGTTTTTAAAACTTGCCCATTCAAATGTGCCTATTGCCACCATAATCATTAATCCTGTTAGTGCGGCCATGGGGAGTTTTTCAATCAAATTAGCACCAAACATGATAAATACTAAAAGCATTACTGAAGCAACAATTCCTGATAACCTTGCCCTTGCACCGGAAGAAATATTTATCAGACTTTGACCAATCATTGCGCATCCTCCCATACCGGAAAGGAAACCGGAAAAAATATTTGCAGTTCCTTGTGCCACAGCTTCTTTATTGCCACTGCCTCTTGTTTCGGTCATCTCATCAATAATATTCAATGTTAACAAACTTTCAATTAAACCTACTGCTGCCATAATTGAAGCATAAGGTAGTATGATAAGGAAATTATCAAAATTAAAAGGAACTTTGGGAATATGAAAGGGAGGAAAACCACCCTGTATTGATGCAATATCACCCACTGTTTTTGTATCAATATTAAAAATAACAACTACTGCAAAAACGGTAAGTATAGCAACCAAAGAAGCCGGAATAGCTTTTGTTAATTTTGGTAACCCCCAAATAATGAGCATTGTAACTAATACTAAGCCCAGAAGTATGTATAACGAATTACCTGTTAACCAATTGCCTGATAAATCTTTAAATAAATCTAATTGAGACATGAAAATAATGATTGCGAGCCCATTTACAAAGCCAAATATTACAGGGTGAGGTACCAATCGCATTAATTTACCCAGTTTTAATAAACCGGCACCAACCTGAATAATCCCCGCCAGAATAACAGTTGCAAATATATATTCTACACCATGTGACTTTGCCAGGGCAACCAGTACAATTGCAACCGCACCGGTAGCGCCTGATATCATTCCGGGGCGTCCACCAAGAATGGAGGTTACTAAGCCCATAACAAAAGCTGCATAAAGGCCGGTTAAAGGTGATAAACCCGCAATTAGAGCAAAAGCCACAGCTTCGGGAACCAATGCAAGGGCCACAGTTAAGCCGGACAATATCTCGGTTTTATAGTCGACTTTTTGCGACATATCGAACAAATTGAAATACTTTTTCATATTCTACTTATTAGTAAAAAGATTTTGTTGATGTATTAAAAAGCAATAAGGTGGGTGACTCTACTATGGTATGAGGCAAACTTTATAAAGCAAATTGTAATTTTTTAAGCGTGCAAAAATAAAGCTTTTTTCAGAAAGAATAATAGCCTAAAAACTTAAAACTTGTTAAAAGTAAATTGTCACCAAAGGCTATTGATGTTTGGATCAGGTTTTTGTATACATGGGATACTGTCAGTATAGAGAAGATGAAAGAACAGTTGGCTAATATTTATATGAGGTATTTCCCGTTTAAAGGCTCAACGGTTGTTCATTATTTAGAGGGTGGTTATGAAAAATGCCTTAAGCCCCTGAAAATAGAGACTTAGCTGGTTGATAATATATTCTCAAAGCAAAAGGATTGTAAAATCTAATTTTTTGGGAATAACATACTAACCTATATTTTGTATGTAGGAATCTTTTAGTTTAAAGGAATCGTAACAATAAATACAGATCCTTTGTCCTCTTCGCTTTCTACTTCAACTTTCCCATTATACAGTTTAAGTATTTTCTGAGTTATTGATAAACCCAGGCCACTTCCGGTAATACTTTTTGTTTTTTCATTTCGGATTCTTGAAAATTCCTTAAAAAGCTGTGCTGTTTCTTCTTTAGTCATTCCAATACCCGAATCCTCTACAATAATTTTCAGCTCATTATTTTCTTTTTTAATACAAATTTCAACACTACCATCTTCTTTATTGTATTTTATAGCATTAGATATCAGATTGTTAAATATGATTTCAATTTCGTTTACATCTGCAGTAATCATTTCCTGTTTCGGAAAATCGGTTATGACCTTAACATTTTTTTGAATTGCCATGGGTTCCATTGTATCAATTGATAATTGTGCAATTTCAACCATATTAACTTCGGTAAGGTTTTGCTTTTTTTCTCCTGACTCGATCCGGGTCAAATCCAAAAGGTCGATAATCAGATTTCGCATTCCTTTAATCCTTTCCATTGAACGGGAAATCATCTGTTCGTAATCGTCAATGTTTGTCCCAACCTGTTTGTCCTGCATAATACGTAAATAACCTTCAATGGCGTTGAGTGGCGATTTTAATTCGTGCGAAAGAACAGACAAAAACTGAAAGCGAATTTGTTTGCCTTCCTGATGCATTTTTTTTGTCATTCGTTTTAGGAACAAATGCTTGGTAATGCTTTCAATTGCTGTCCTTAACTCTTGTGGGGTGAATGGTTTTGGGATAAAATTGAAGGCGCCGTTTTTTGTAGCCTTAACAGCCAAATCTAATGATGCGTATGAGGTAATCATCATTACCGAAGTGCTAATTTTATTCTTTTTAATATATTCAAGCACTTCGATTCCCTCAATGCCCGGCAGTTTGTTGTCGAGTAAAACTATATCAACTGGCAAATTGTTAATTATTTCAATTGCCTCTTCTCCAGTATCAACTTCAGTAAGGTCAAATTCAAAATCTTCTTCCATAAATGGAAAAGAAACTGAATAATTTCGTAATATTCTGCTTATACCTGAACGAATACCCGGTTCATCATCAACTACAAGTATTTTAAGTTTTGCCATGATTATTAATTAAGTGCTGTTTGAAATAAAGTACAACATTGAAAAAATATTGCGGGTTACGGGTTTCGTGTTACAGGTTGTCCTAGCACGTGGGTAAACTTGTAACCCGAAACCCGTATCTCGCAACAAAATGCATTTTCAATAAAAAAATAATTCTAATATTAATAACTGAATATCAATTAACTACCCAACAACTTCGTAATCTCCCTTTTTAACTGATCCGGACGTAAATTCTTATCAAGATATTTGTCTGCCTTAATCCACGGATTATTTTCCTGGTTGTTTATGCCAAAAATCATCCCCGTTTCTGCTGTAACAGCTGTGGCGATTATAACTGGTACATCAGGATATCTCTTTTTTAATTTGTATGACAATATAAATCCACTATCATCTTTTTCCATCATTAAATCAAAAATGGCCAAATCTGGTTTAAAATTTTCAATTTGTGATTCACCTTCTTTTTGGCTTTCAGCAGTTACTACTTTATAACCAGCTTGTTCAATGCAGATTTTTGCCTGCATTAAGAAGTCGATATCGTCATCAACGATTAAGATGTTTTTTCCTTTTGTATTCATTGTTTTATCTTTTAAGTTGCTTTAATATTTATTTTGCCTTGTCCACCCTGATTTAATTTATGGGCTTGTTACATTAATCAACACTTCGTTAAATTTTCGTTTCGCGCAAAGCCGCAAAGATTTGATTATTAACCTATTAATCTATGTTGCTGTTATTTTTTTAACAACCTGACATATAGGTGTTTATAGAAATTCGCCGAACTATTGATTAATCAAGTACTTCTCAGTTTCGCCGGGAGTTAGCTACTTTCATTAATGAAGATTTTACGCCGGCGATGTTTTATTTGTATTTTCTAAAATTCATTAATGTTTAATAAAATGCTGATTGTTATCTGGTTAATTTATAATCTTTAATCTAAAATTTATAATTATATAGCTTTTCCATTCCTTGGGATATTTATTATAAATTCCGTTCCCGTTGCCCCTTTTTCAACTTTGTCGTTTGATTTTACGTTTATTCTTCCTTTATGCATTTTTACAATACCGTAAATTAGAGGAAGTCCCAGGCCTGTACCTTTCCCAATTCCTTTGGTTGTAAAAAATGGTGTAAAAATTTTATCAATATTCTCTTTTGAAATTCCGGTTCCGGTATCAGAAACAACCAGTTGTATGTTATCTTCAATTTCGGATATTCTAACAGTAAGTTTTCCGCCCTCAGGCATTGCTTCAACAGCATTTTTCTCTAAATTTGTTAAAACCTGACTTATTTGATCACGATCAATCCAGACCATTGGATTTTGCAATTCGGATAGGAATTCTAGATCTATATTATCAGGTCTGATCACAGAATCGAAACTATGCTTAGCTAATTGTTCCAAATTACATTCAGTTAGGCGAACCTGATTTTTTCTGGCAAAGTTTAATAAGCCACCTACTATTTTTTTACACCTTTCGGCTTGTTCTGTAATCAATTCCAGATCTTGATGCATTGCAGAATCAGGCGCAGCTTCTTCCTTTAAAATATTGCTGTACATAGTAATTACACCAAGAGGGTTATTCAACTCATGCGCAATTCCGGCTGATAATTGCCCCATACCTGCAAGTTTCTCAGAGTGTTCAAGAGCTTGTCTGGCATCATTCAACTTACTTTTTGAATGGTTAATTTTCTCGAAAGAATTATGTAATTGTTCAATTGTATAAGGCAAACACATTTCGGTTTCTGCAAGTCCGTCAATTATTGCAATAGCATGTTCCATACATGTACTATAACCACAGGCCCCACAATTCAAAAAATCATCAGCTTCTTTTTTCCCCATTGATTCAAGCACTCTGGCTATATCTTTCTCTTCATGTTTTGCTAATCTACGGTCTTTGGCTTCAATTTTTCTGTTTAAATCAAGGCTTTCAAATTTTTTAATATCCTTGTCCCACTTTTCTGTGTCCAGATTTTCCAGCTTGTCTTTTACGTAATTTGTAATTTTTGATTGTCTTCTGAATCTCTTCTTGCTTTTTGACATACCCGGGCCCATGATACATCCATCACAACTAAGCATTTCCAGATATTTTAGTTTAATTGAGCCTGAGGCAACCTCTTCAAGTGCATCTTTAAAATTAACATGACCATGTGTTACCAAAATATCATTGTCAATTTCTTCGCCTAATTTGTCTATATTTTGCAATAAACCTCTGCTAACCGGAAATAAAGACCCTTTACCGGCAAATGGCGGATCAAAATCTATTGGATTTACATTTTGTTGTTTAATGCCATGTTTCTCGAACATTTTTCTTAGTTCAATGAAAGTAAGAACTTCATCAATTTCATCAGATTCTGCTTTTTTTGCGATACAAGGACCTATAAAAACCGTTTTAGTTTCCTCTCCATATTTCTTTTTTACTACCCTGTTAATTGCCACCATTGGTGAGGCTATTTTTGCAATATTCGGCACTAAATCAGGATAATAATGCCTTATGTAATTCACAATTGCCGGACAATCAGAAGAAATTACCAGCTCATCTGTATTTGTTTTAAGCTTTTCTTTATATCTGTTTGCCACAACATCGGCACCAAATGAAACTTCAAGCACTTTATCAAAACCAAGTTTTTTTACCATGCCAACGAATAACCGGAAATCTTTAATTCCTGTAAATTCTGCCGGAAAACTAGGTGCAACGCAGGCAATTACCTTTTCGCCTGATTGTAATAATTCTTCAACCGGGTTTATCGATTCATAAAATGCTTTGGCACCCTGGCTACAAACTTTCACACAACTCCCACATGCAATACACCGCTCTGTAATTACCTCAGCCTGACCATTAATGATTTTTATGGCTTTGGCCGGACAATCACGAACACAAGTATAACAAACCCTGCATCGGTTTTTTACCGTGTAAACGAGTGGGTTATGTTTGGAGAAGTTGTGCAATGTGATTATTTTTTTGTTTGTAATGCTTAATTTGAAAGATGTAGAACTTGGCAGTAAATAGCCTTCAATAGGCATTAGCTTTGCAAAGACTGCTTACTGAGAACTGAATACTGCTGACTCATTACAACAACACATCCCTTTCTTTATAATTCGTATGTAATAGTTCATGACTTTTGTGCCCCAAAGGTTCCTTAAGGAAATTATCGTATAATTCAATGATTTCTGAATTTTTATGAGATACTTTTATCGAATCGTTTTCATCAATTTTGTAAATTGACTTCATACGTGCTTTTAGCGCATCTTCATCTGAGTTAATCGGTTGTCCGCCACCGGCAATACAACCACCGGGACAAGCCATTACTTCAATAAAGTGAATATCTTTACGTCCATTTTGAATTTCTTTTAACAGCTCTCCGGCATTCATTAAACCACTTACCACGGCAACTCCCAATTCTAAATCACCAACTTTTAATTTGGTTTCCTTTCGGCCTTTTGTTCCTCTTATTTCAGGAACCTGAAACTTAACCATCTCCTTTCCTGTAATAGTCTTGTGTGCTGTACGAATTGCTGCTTCCATTACACCACCTGAATTGGCAAATATTTTACCTGCTGAACTTCTCATTCCTAGAGGCGAATCAGCTACTTCCGGTTCCAGTTTTTCTAAATCAATACCGTAAAACTTAATTAGCTCTACCAATTCGCGAGTAGTTAAAACTGCATCAACATCTGAAACTCCATTTTGGGTCATTTCTTCACGCTGGCCTTCAAATTTTTTAGCGGTACATGGCATTATTGATACAGAAAAAATATCTTCCGGTTTAACTTTTTCAACCGAAGCATAATACGATTTTATTACTGCTCCCATCATTTGCTGTGGCGATTTACAGGATGATAAATTAGGTATTAAATCCGGGAAAAACTCCTCGGCATATTTAACCCACCCCGGACAACAACTTGTTATCATAGGTAATTGGCCTCCATTTGAAACACGCTCTACCAATTCAGCAGATTCTTCCATTATTGTTAAATCCGCAGTAAATGAGGTATCAAAAATACCCTCAAAACCAATTTTTCGTAAAGCTGCATTTATTATTCCGTTGATATCCTTACCCGGTTTCATACCAACTTCTTCAGCAATTGACACGGTTATAGATGGCGCATATTGAGCAACCACTCTTTTCTTTGGGTTAACCAATACTTCAACAACTTCAGAAAAATGACTTTTTTCAGTTAATGCTGCTGTTGGACAAACCATAATACACTGACCGCAGTTTACACAACTTGAGGTATTTAAGCCTTTGTTGAATGTTGTACTTACAATCGCATCGCTACCACGGTTTACAAAATCGATAGCTGATACACCCATAACTTCATCGCAAACCCTTACACAGCGACCACATAAAATACATTTAGACTGATCGCGGACAATACTTGCACTGGATAAATCCAGGTTATAATCACTTTTCGTACCTCTGATTCGCCTATTACGAACATGGTGTGATTCTGCCAATGTTTGTAATTCGCAATTTTTGTTTCTTACACAGAATAAACAATCATCAGGATGATCCGCCAATAATAACTCTATAATTGTTTTTCTGGCCTCGTTCACTTTTGGCGAATTAGTTAAAATCTTCAATCCTTCTTCTGCCGGAGCAGAACAGGAAGGAATTAACTTCCCCGTTTCTTTTTGCTCAATTACACATAGCCGGCAAGCCCCTGAAGGCAACATATCTTTCATGTGGCATAGTGTGGGGACATTAATGCCGTTTTTGTTTAAAGCTTCAAGAATGGTATCGCCTTTTTTAGCTTGTATAATTTGGTTGTTAACTTCAATATTTAACATGGGCTTTATCTTTTTTACGTTTTACACTTATTTTTTCGGATAATCCCTATTTGGTTTTAAGGATTAGCTTTCGCCCATTCAGGGCTGATTTTTTGTTGTTATTATCACACAGGGCGTTGCCCTGTGCTTATAGCTATAAGGCTTTCAGCCTTAAATCGTAGGTGTTGAGTGGTGATTTTTTAAATTACCAATTACGAATGACTAATTACCTGCTTTTTAAAGAATGGGGTTAAAAATAACCTGTACAGCCCTTTGAAATAGGGTCTTAACAGTTTAGGTAACTATCACCGCATCAAACTTACAAACATCAACACAGGTGCCACAGCTTATACACTTGTCTTCGACAACAAAATGGGCTGTTTTTTTCGCACCGATAATGGCATCAGTTGGGCATTTTTTAGCACAAATAGTACAACCTGTACATTTTTCAACATCAATGGTGAATGTTCGTAATTCAGTACAAACCCCTGCACTACAAGTTCTATCAAAAATATGTTCTTCATACTCATGCCTAAACCACTTTAAAGTACTCATTACCGGATTTGGTGCTGTTTGCCCTAAACCGCAAAGCGATGTATCTTTAATTACTCGTCCTAATTTTTCAAGCTGAATTACACCGTTCATTCTTTCCAGTGCAGCATGTTTTCCATGGGCATTTGGGTTACCTGTTATACTTTCAAGAATTTCAAGCATTCTTTTTGTTCCTTCACGACAAGGAATACATTTTCCACAACTTTCACGTTGGATAAAATCCATAAAAAATTTGGCTACATCAACCATGCAGGTTTCTTCATCCATAACCACCAAGCCACCTGAGCCCATCATGGCGCCAACTTCAAGCAAAGAATCGTAATCTACTTGTATATCAAGATTCTCTTCAGTAATGCAACCACCTGAAGGTCCTCCAATTTGAACCGATTTAAATTTTTTATTGTCCGGTATTCCGCCGGCTATATCAAAAATAATTTCGCGAACAGTTGTTCCCATAGGGATTTCAACAAGGCCGGTAAGTTCAATTTTCCCCGAAAGGGCAAAAACTTTTGTTCCTTTACTTTTTTCTGTTCCAATTGAGTTGTACCAGTTTTCACCTTTCTCAATAATTGAGGGGATATTGGCCAATGTTTCAACATTGTTAATAATGGTTGGTTTTCCAAACAATCCGCTGGCAGCTGGGAAAGGAGGCCTGGGTCTGGGCATTCCTCTTTTACCTTCAATACTATGTATTAAAGCGGTTTCTTCTCCACAGACAAATGCTCCGGCACCGACTTTTACTTTAATATCAAAATCAAGACCTGTATCAAAAATATTTTTTCCCAGCAAACCGTATTCCCTAGCCTGATCAAGAGCTATTTTTAAACGCTCAATGGCCAAAGGATATTCAGCCCTGATATAAACATAAGCCTTTGTTGCACCAATACCGTAAGCTGCAATGGCCATTCCTTCAAGCAAACGATGTGGGTCGCCCTCAATAACTGCCCTGTCCATAAAAGCTCCCGGATCGCCTTCATCGGCATTACAAATCAAGTATTTTTGATCGCTTTCATTAGCCTGGGCAAACTTCCATTTTTTTCCGGCAGGAAACCCACCACCACCACGGCCACGTAGACCACTTTGCTCTATTTTATTGCAAACTGCTATTGGCTTAAATTGATTAATGGTTTTAACAAAACTTTTATAGCCACCTTTTGCAATATATTCTTCAATAGAAATTGGGTCGATAATACCACAGTTCTTTAAGACCAAACGTGTTTGTGCTTTGAAAAATGGATGCTCTTCTATTAGTGGAATGTCTGGATATTTCCTGTTATCACCAGTTTGAAACTGGCCTAAAACTTCTGCTTTTGGAGTTTCCAGATTAAGTGCTCTGTTTAAAATGTCTTCTATTTGTGGTGCTTGAACTTTTTCAAAGGAAATTCGGTTTTGTCCGGGTAATTTTACATCCAGTAATGGTTCTGATGAACATAGACCAATACATCCGGTTTCAATTATTTGGGCATTAATTTTTTTCGTTTCAATGTATTTTTCAGCTGCTTTAATAACCTTGTTTGCACCAGCTCCCAGTCCACATGTACCTGCGCCAACATATATAAGTATCCGGTCGTTTTTTTCTTTTTTAAAGTAAGCTAATTCCTTAATTAAATCTGCACTCAATTTTTTACCTGAAATTTCTTCCATCATAAAATCAAGTAACAGACTTTTTGTTTTGTTGTTTGTATTATTCATATTGTTTATTGTATAAATGTAAAAGACGAATAATCATTTGCACCTTAAGAATGTACTCTAACAAAATTAATTGGATATTTACTTTCTGTAAATTACTAATTGAAAGAACTTTGCACGAGTGCGTAAGCAACTATAAATAGCACTTAGTGCTTAGTCAATTTGGTTTTTATAATTTTCGATAATTTCTTTGATTGATGCAGATGTTACTTTTGCATGAAATTCACCATTAATACTTATAACCGGTGCTAATCCACAAGCGCCAATACAGGCTACAACTTCAATACTGAATAAACCATCACGAGAAGTTTGGTCGGCCTTAATTTTTAGGGTTTTTTCCAATTCGTCTAAAACAGTTGCTGAACCCAAAACGTGGCAAGCAGTACCTCTGCATACTTGAATGTGAAATTTACCTTTCGGTTCAAACCTAAACTGGTTATAAAAAGTTGCTACACCGAATATTTTACTTGTGGGTAGTTTTAAGTGTTTGCCAACTTTTACAATGGCTTTTTCTGAAAGAAAACCTTCTGTATCTTGAACTTCTTGAAGAATAGGTATTAAACTATCTCTTTCAGCATTCGGATTTTCCTCTAAAATTGCTTCAATACTTTTTGTCATTCTTTTGCTTATTAATAGTGAGTAACTCACTTTGGTTGTTTCTCTAATTACTACAGTATCTTATGTTTTGCAGTTGCAAGTTACGAGTTACGAGTTGTTACAGGTTAACCCGTAACCTGCAACCCGTAACTTTTTACAGATTCTGATATGGCTAACTTAGAAGTCTGTGTATTTCTGGCAATAGAATTTTTGAGTTGACCGGCTTGGCTATAAAGCCATCAACTGGAACCCAAACGATTTTACCTTCTTCATTTTTATAATCAATTCCTGCTTTTTCCCTTTTAGTATCTTCAACCAAAAGCACATCCATTTCTTTAAAATCAGGATTTTTGCGATACATACGTGCAAAGTTCATAGCATCCTGATCAGCCGATGAAAAAACATCAATTGAGGTTTGCATTAATTTTGGGATCGATTTTAATTCTGAATTATCATTAAATGCTTTGGCTAATTCAAATCCTTCATAATGAGTTGTCATCATTACATCCAGAATGGCTAAGTCTGGTTTTTCTGTTTTAGCTTTTTCAATACCCTCGTTTTTATTCGTGGCACTTATTACTTCAAAATTTTCATTTTCTAAAATGGTCTGAACTACGGTAATAACATCCATGTCATCATCTACTAGTAAAATCTTTTTCTTTTTCATGTGTTTCTTTTTTAATTGTTTTTATTCTCATATGTTACCGCATGATTTAAAATAATCATTCCCTTGAATGTTTAATAATTATTTATCACAGTATCTGTCCCGATTTTTTTTCGGGGCTTGTTTCATATCTAAATCTGATGTAAAAGTATATTGCTGATAAGATTTGTGGTAGAGTGAAATATGCAAGTGTGATATTAGGTGTTTTCACCTAATGCGATAATGTAATATGTAGTAACATAGGTTGTTATGTGGGCGTAGTGCTTGGTGGTAAGAGTTATTTATATTGATTATAAGTAATAAGTTGCAGATTAATTGATATTTAGGATTAGTTATTTTTTAAAATAATCAAAAAAGGAGTTATTTTTTTTTGATTAGGTGTTTTACACGGTGGGGAAGTACTTCTTATTCAAAGCTGGTCATCAAGAGTAAAAGAAGCTATTCCATGTAGTTTGTTTTGCTATTGAATTGGTGTAATTGGCGGAATAGCTTGATTGCAGGGGACTACCACGCTACCGTTCGCTGTGACGCTTTGATTGAGTTATTCCCTATATCAAACCATTTTTTACAGCAAAAAGAACCAGGTTGGGTGCGTTTTTAGCACCGGTTTTATCAAACAAACGACTGCGGTGGCCGTCAATTGTACGTTGACTGATTCCAAGTATTTTTGAAATTTCAGCATTTGAATGGCCTTTACAGATTAGTTCCAATACTTCTTTTTCGCGTTCACTAATTTGAACTGTAGATGTTTTTTTTGGGATTGTTCTTTTATTAATACTACTGATAAACTCTTCTGAGAAATAATTGTCACCATCTATTACCGTGTTGATGGCTTTTTCCAGTTCGTCTTTATTTGTTTTTTTTAATAGGAAACCATCTGCTCCGGCATCAATCATTTTATTAAAATAGCCAATTTCTTCATGCATGGTTAAGGCAATAACTTTAATGTTTGGGTATTTTTCAATAACTTTTTTTGTTGCGTCAATACCATCCATTTTAGGCATTTTTATATCCATTAATATGATATCAACCTGCTGTGTCTTTAATAAATCGAGCAATTCGTTACCATTGGAAGCTTCTCCAATTACTTTAATGTTAGATATTTCATTAAGGATAACCTTAAGCCCTTTTCTGAAAATAATATGATCATCAGCAATGATAACGCTAATAAGTTCCATGTTTGATTTTAAATTAATGACATCATAACTCTTATAAGCAGTCACGCTTAATAGGATTTATTTACACAAATATAGAGGTAATTAGTAATTTGTAACTGGTAATTGCTCTGAATTTTTCGATTACTGGTTATTAATTATATAATTACTTTTTATAGTTTAAAACTGCAGATAGTAAAAAAGCAAAACCTCTAATTTAGTACAAAGTCTATTTCGTAGAATCTTTATCAACTTTCACGGCGATTAAAATAAACATTCCTTTTCCATCTATACTGTTAATGTCATAAGTCCCTTTAATGGTTTTTAGCTTATTTATAATGCTGCTTAAACCAAGGCCCGTACTATCTTTTAACATTTTTTCCGTATCAAAACCAATTCCATCATCTTTATAGTACAAAATAACTTGATTGTTATTGTTTTTGAGTTCAATGGAAATATTCTTTGCTAGAGCGTGTTTAAGTGTATTATTTATTAGTTCTTTTGTTGTTTGAAATAAAATAGTTTCAAAAATACCACGTGTTTTAAAAGTATATCCCTCTGTTTTAATCTGAATATTAATTGATTTTGTACTGTTCACATAATTGCAAAACTCTCTTATTGCTGTTGCAAGCCCAAAATCATGTAAAATTGTTGGTGTAATATTATTCGAAATTTCTTTAGTGGTTGAGATGGCCATTTCAGTCAATTCATCAATATTGGTAATCGCTTCGCTTAAATCAAGTTTTTTATTGTCGCCTTTTTTTATCAGGTCTGAATATAATTTAATCGTAGAAAGTATGGGGCCTAAATTATCGTGAAGTTCAGTCGCAAATCTTTTCCTTTCTTTTTCTTCTGTTCTTAAAATGGTGCTGACCATTTTTTTTTCAATTGCTTTGCGTTCAGTAATATTCCGGGCAATGCTAATAATCATTTGTGTTCCGCTACAATCAATTAATCGGCTTTTCATTTCTACTTGTATTACTTTGCCTGTTTTGGCTACATTTTCAGTTTCATAGGTATGGAAACCTTCATCAATTATTTTTTTCAGGTTTATTGAAACAAATGGTTTGTATTTAGGTGTTTTTAAATCAAAAAAACTCATTTTTAGTAATTCCATTCTGGTGTATCCAAGTTTTTCACTGACCAATTGGTTCACCTCAATAAAGTTTCCATTAAGGTCTGCCAGGAAAATTTCATCGCTGCTGTTGTTAAAAATTGTTTCAAATTTTTGTTCAGAAAACGTAAGGGCTTTTTTTGTAGAAACCAGGTTTTTATTTGATAGATTAATTTGTTTCAGATATTTATGAATGTTCTCGGTAGTTAAAAAATATACAAAGATACTTAGTAACACAATTATGATGAACCCAATTACAATTGATTCAATAATCGTTTTTTTTATTAATTTGTAGGTTTCAGATTCCGGATTTATAGAGGCGAGTACAAAAAGATGAAAATCTTCAAAATAATCAAAAATTATTACCCTCTTTTGTTTTGTGTCGCTATCAAAATATGTATGGCTACCTTTTTTGTTATCAGCAAGATATGTAAGAAGTAATTCAGCATTAATGTTTTTGTCCTGCGATTCCGGGTGGATAACAATTTCACCTTTTTTATCTAAAACAAAGATATAACCGCTTTCACCTATTTTAATATTACGTATTATCGTACTTAGTTTTGTCAGGTTTTTTTCTTTATCTCCAACGTAAAGAATACCAACAATTTCACCATGATGATAAATTGGTTCATAAGCTGTAATATACCAGTCGTTTACCACAAATGCCCGACCAATATAGGTTTCACCTTTTTCAACGGCTTGAATGACGGGTGAGTTGTTGGGGATATATGTTCCAATAGCCCTTTTGTTATTATGTGTTAGGACATTGGTCGAAACACGAATATATCCACTATCAATTTTTTGAAAAATTGTAGCTGTTCCGCCCAACAGGTTCTGGATACTGTCCACAAAGGAGTAGTCTTGGTGAATACTAGAACTATTAAATAACCAATTATCGAGGGAAACTTTGTGTGTATTTCCTGATATTTGGTTAATTGCATTTATTTTATTAATACTTTTTTTGATTTGGAATTCACCTGAATAAAAGTAGTTGTGCATTACTTTAAGGTGTGTTTTAACTTTGTCTAATTTTAGGTTTCTTTCCCGTTCAAACATTTTTATAATAGTTTCAACTTCCAGAACCAGGTTGTTTTTTATTGTCTCATGAATTGTTTCCTTCGAGTTCCTGATTGATTGATAGGTGATTATAAAAACAGAAATTCCTATGCCTATAAAAATAGGGGAAAATAGTTTTAGTCTGGCAAGAAAATTTTTGAGCAACCGATTCATGGTTCTGATTTTTGCAAAAAAAAACTTACAGTGTGATAACACTGTAAGTTTTTTTATTAAATAATTAATATCTTTATCCACCAGTAGCACTAAAGCCACCAAATCTAGATGTTCCTGATTTTGGGTTAATACACATTACCGGAATTTTTGCTGAGTTGGCAATTATCTGCTGTTCATCAGCACCTAAAACATAATCCTGGAAACTAATGTTTTTAGTTGTCATAATCAGGATCATACCGGCATTAATACTTTTTGCATATTCAATAGATTCATCGGCTAGACTTTTATCACCGGCCATGCTCTGTATTTCAAATTCTGCTCCCTTTTCAGAAAGATAGTTTTTGGAAAATACAATATTTGATTTTGTTTTTGTCTTAATTCGGGTATCAGTTGATTGCTGGTAGCAAATATGAATTTTTGTGTTGTAGTATTTATGTAGAAAAGCAGCCCAAACAAGCTTCTCTTTTTGTTCTCGTTTAAAATCAACCGGAAAAACAATGCTTTTTAACTCATCACCCGGAGCATCCTGAACAACTACAAAAGGAGCTTTAGATCCGGCAATAACTTTTAAAGCCCAGCTACCGGTAAATTTTTGCATACCTTTCATACCATGTGTGCCCATAACAACAAGCGAAGCATCAAATTCTTCAACAGCTTCACTAATAGCTGTGAAAATACTGCCTTCGCGAACAATTAATGTGAGCTCAATTCCATGTTTTTCTTTTGTTTCGCTAACAACTTCCTGTAATTTATTTTTTGCATTATCAATTTCCTTTTGCTTCTTCACAACATGTATTAAAGCTACATCATCATCTGTGTTTTTTGCAAAATTAATAGCGTGTTCTAATGCATATCCTGCTACTTGCGAGAAATCCCAAGGTACTAAAATAGGTTCGTTTATTTCCATAGTCTTTTATTTACTCGGTAAAAAAATAAGCTTTATATATAGTAATTCGAATATATCAAGTCTTATGCCATAATGCTCAAAAATTGAGTATATTAAATTGCCTACTAAAATTATACACCTCAAATATAATCTTTTTAAGATAATCTGAAGACAAATTTTATAGAAAATTTACAAAATACTTAAAATTTTGTCAAATGTAAAATGATTTATAGCATTTCGATAAGATTATATATTCCTTGATTTTACAAGTAATATCCTTTATCTTTGAGGTAAATTATTTTAATAAAAAGCTTTAAAAATCATTATAAAACAGTTATAGATATGAATATAGATTGGAAAAACCTGCCTTTTGGTTACATGAAAACCGATTATAATGTAAGAACTTATTATCGGAATGGAAAATGGGGTTCGCTTGAACTTTCTTCTTCGGAACATATTGATATTCATATAGCTGCTACTTCACTACACTACGGACAGGAAGCTTTTGAGGGAATGAAAGCTTTTATGGGTAAAGACGGAAAAATTCGCTTGTTTCGCTGGGAAGAGAATGCCAAAAGAATGCAAATGTCTGCCCGTGGTATTTTAATGGCCGAAGTTCCTACAGAAGTATTTAAAAAGGCTATTCTTAAGGCAGTAAGGATGAATAAACGTTTTGTACCACCTTATGGAAGTGGGGCATCTCTTTATATCAGGCCTTTATTATTTGGTTCAGGGCCGCAAGTAGGTGTAAAACCTGCTGATGAATATTTATTTATGGTATTTGTAACACCAGTAGGACCTTATTTTAAGGAAGGTTTTAAACCGGTTAACATGCTGCTCACGAAAGAATTTGATAGGGCTGCACCGCAAGGAACGGGCAGGTTTAAGGTCGGTGGAAATTATGCTGCCAGTCTTACTTCAATGAAAAAAGCTCATGAAAAAGGTTTTGCTAATGTGCTATATTTGGATTCAAAGGAAAAAAAATATATTGATGAATGTGGACCTGCAAATTTCTTTGGAATTAAAGACAATACATATATTACCCCTAAATCAGACTCAATTTTACCCTCAATTACTAATAAGAGTTTAATTACCCTTGCTGAAGATATGGGATTAAAAACAGAACGGAGGCCGGTAGAAGAGGGTGAATTGGGTAGTTTTGAGGAAGTAGGTGCATGTGGTACTGCGGCTGTAATCAGCCCCATAGGAAAAATTGTTGATGATGAAACAGGTAAGGAGTTCAATTATGGATCTGAACCGGGCCCGGTTTCAACAAAATTATATAATAAATTACTGGCAATTCAAACAGGTGATGATGTTGATAAATTTGGCTGGGTTGAGATTGTTGAGTAAAAATTAATCGTTTTACCGCAGAGGCGCAGAGGCACAAAGAAATTTTTTAATTGTGTACTTTGCGTCCTTGCGACTTAGCGGTTTTAGTTATCTATTTTTACATTGAATCCAGTTCCTTCTTCATCTGCTTTATTTCATCATCTTCTTCTACTTTAGTTTTAATTTTTTCAATTTCAATAATTCCAGTTTTCGTTGTATCAGTTTCATTTTCAGATTCTTCAATTACGGCTTCGTTTGTAGGTTTTGCATCATCGAGTAAACTTAAGCCATCTTCGGTCATTATCCAGTACTCTTCAGTCATGTTCCCATCATAAATATTTTGAACATTATCAATATCATGGGCAATCTGGAATATGTGCTTGCCAAGATAAATAGTTTTACCTACCGGGATGCTTAAATAAATATTTAGTTCCTGGTCTCTTACTTTTTTAGTTCCATTTATTTGGAAATACCTGTTTAATATAAGTAATGAGTCATCCTGTTGCCAGTCATAGCTAATGTTTTTAGCATTATCAAATGCTATATCTTTTGTCATGCCCCTTGATTCTCTTATTATTGATATTTTAGTTTTATCATTATTACTTTTGTTAATACGCAATCGGGGTTTGCCGGAAAGTGCCAGATTATTTTCAAAATCAACATAAACTCTGTTAAAACGCTCTCTAGTACTATGTTTGCTGTAATTGTCATGAGGGTTTTTAAGCTGAATAAACAAGGTATCCATATTGGTGTTAAGGGTGTAATCCTTTGTGATTTCTGCATCTGACTTAAAATTATAAGCTGTCCTAAAACCTGCAACAACCAATGTCATTAAACTTACCAGCCATAATGTAATTCCGATAATCCCAATAGCTCTGTTCCTTACTTTAAAACGGAAAATCATTTTTAAGCTAAAGTAAATAATAGCCAGGGCAGGAACAATCACCAACAGATATAAAGAAATCATTCCAATAATTGCGGTAAAAGGGTCTGTAAATAATTTGATTAAATCAGTAAAAGCAAAGTTAATATCATTCCAGGTAAAAGGAGATATAATGGTGTCATTAAAAAAGAATATACCTGTAAATGAGCCCAGTACACCTAGACTCATGAAAAATAACCAGATGCCAAAAATTACGAGTATAACTTTAACTGCCACAACAGCAACTTTTCCTATAAAATGAACTATTGATGAAACATTATCACTTAAGTTTGAGTAACCCTTGCTATTTTGCCACTTACTAAAACTGGTTTTTACATGGGAGAATTCATCTTTAATTGATTTTTCAATGTTTTCTACGTTTATGGCTTCTCCCCGCATTTCAAGTTTTTGACTTGTGGTGGTTGCATCAGGGATAATTATCCATAATAATATGTATACTAATAAGCTGGCACCATAAAACAGGGTGGCCAGTACAAAAATTACACGAACAATTACAGGGTCAATACCTAAATAGGCAGCAATACCGGAAGAAAGCCCGCTTACCACCCTGTTATCCGGATCTCTATATACTCTACGGCTTGATTTTGTAGAATGTTGACTTTTATAATGTGGCTCTTCCTCAGGTTCATAAATTTCATCAAAATCTTCTGGTTTGCCCATTATTTCAATAATAAAGTCAATATCTTCCAGATTAATTACTTCTTTTCTGTCACCAACTTTTTCCTGGAAAAGTTCGGCTATCCGGGCTTCTACATCAGCAATAACTTCGTTACCTTCTTCTGTATTCAAAAATTTATTGGTAATCGAATTTAGGTATTGTTGTAATTTACTGTATGCATCTTCATCGAGGTTAAAAATTAGCCCGCTTATATTTATTCTTATTGTTTTCTTCATTTTTCTAATAATAAAATTTTAATAATCAGATTAAAAACGGAATTAATAGCTAATTCTCGCTCGCGGGATTTTCATTTAGTTCGGCTTCTTCATTTAAAGGAAAGTTTTTAACCATTTCCACTGCTTCAACAAGCTCTGTCCATGACCCATCCATTTCAGCCAGAAAGCCTTCACCATCAGGAGTTAGTTTATAGTATTTTCGTGGTGGCCCCTGGGTAGATTCTTCCCATCGGTAACTGAGCAAACCTGCATTTTTTTGCCTGGTCAGCAATGGGTAAAGCGTACCTTCAACCACAATTAATTTAGCCTCTTTTAATTTATTAATAATATCTGAAGCGTAGGAGTCTTTTCTTGACAATATGGATAATATGCAATATTCGAGAACCCCTTTTCTCATTTGCGCTTTTGCATTTTCTATTTTCATCTGTGTATATTTTAATTTCTTGAATTAGATTTTGTTATGTTTTTAAAAAAGTAAGTAAATGGAACTTGGAAAATTCACTTTTCAGACTTTTCTTTACGTGCGTTATGTATATTACTAACATTTGCCTGGTAACCTTTCATTTCTATTTTTTGAGCGAATGTGTGGGCTTCAGGTATAACCATCCATAATATTATATAAACCAAAACCCCAATGCCGGTAAATATCACAGCTAAAACGAACAGGACCCTGAAAAGTACAGGATCAAGATTGAAATAAGTGCCCAATCCGCCACTAACACCAGCCAATATCTT
This sequence comes from Bacteroidota bacterium, assembly GCA_039714415.1. Taxonomy (GTDB): domain Bacteria; phylum Bacteroidota; class Bacteroidia; order Bacteroidales; family NBLH01; genus NBLH01. The sequence continues at coordinate 12,767 of JBDLJL010000012.1, read as the reverse complement.
ATCATCCGGATCGCGGTATAATTTTTTCTGTTTATTATGATAATGATAGTTCTGTTTTCTTGGTTCCGTTTGAACTTCGTTCATAAAATCTTCAGGCATTCCCATAATTTCAATGATTTGATTTACATCTTCAATATTAATTACCTCTTTCGATTTATTAATCTTTGTTCCAAAAAGTTCCGATATCCTGCCTTCAATATCAGCAACTACCTCTTTACCTTCCTCTTTTATAGCAAAAAAGCGCTCAATGGAATTAAGGTAATGTTGTAATTTTATCAATGCATCCTGGTCTATCGTAAAAATTAAACCGGCGAGATTGATGTTTTCTGTTATTTTCATTTGTCTTTAATATTAAATTAAATATTGATCTGAATAAAGCATATAGAGTCAATTTATTGTAATACTTCTCAAGAAGGAATTTCCATTTCTTGTTAAATGATAATACTTGACAGGGCTTCCTGATCTATTTATCCAACTATAGCAAAGAAAATTGTTGAGTAATAAGTGCGACAATGCAGGGAAAAAATCTTTTCCCATGTAATTAATATGCTTTGATTTTAGTTTTTGTTTAATTTCATTGGCATTGGCATATTTTTCTTTTAAAATTTTAAGTAAATAATATTCCAACCCAATTTTTTCATGTTTATTTATAGTTTTTATCATGATATAATACTTTACTATGCATTATAATTTCTTATACAAAGATATGGAAAAATATTAGTACCATGCAACACATAGTACTAATTTTTTTTGTGTTTTTTGCAAAATGTTTTGTAATAGGTATTAAATGAGGCCTTTAGTGTTGGCCGAATTGTTGAGTTTTTAAGAATTATTGCTAAAAATTTCCATGTTAAGGAAGTTATGTGCCTATTTTTATTGAATTTTAACATTTGCGTAGAATTAAAACAGCCTTTTTATCAACAAAAAACACCTTTAAAAAAATATATATCTACATATTATTATTTTTAAATTTTTTTAAATACATTTAACTTTTTAAATAAGCTTTGAAAAACTAATCAATTAATAAAAACCAAAAGGGGAACCCGAAAACCTGTAACAGAGTAGGGAACTAATCTTAAATTAATTTATTATTATGGAATGGTATTTAAAAGTTTTAAAACAGTTTGCTGATTTTAATGGCCGGGCAAGAAGAAAGGAATTTTGGATGTTTGTTTTAATTAATTTTGGTATTTCTATTGTTTTAGGAATTATTGATAGTGCCGTTTTTGGCTCACAGGTATTAGGTGGAATATATTCACTAGGTATTTTAGTTCCTGCAATTGCTGTGGGTGTTAGAAGGCTGCATGATATTGGGAAAAGTGGCTGGATGTATTTAGTTATACTTATCCCTTTAGTGGGTATTATTTGGCTTATTGTTCTTTGGGCTCAGGATGGTGTTGCTGGTGAAAATGAGTTTGGTTTTAATCCAAAGGAAGTAATTGCTGAATAGTGAAATTGATTGAAGGAGTATATATACTTCTCTATTTATGAATGAGATTTAAGCTGTCGGTTTTTAATTGGCGGCTTTTTTTATCTTGAAATAAAAAGGGTCATAAGAAGAAATCTCTTTAGTTTAGATTGTCTGGGATGTTTTAGTATCTGCATTGCTTATGTCTTGCAAGTAATTAGTATACTGGCACTTCGACTAAGCTCAGCATCAAATTAGTAATTAAAAAAAATCGGCATGCATTTTTAATTATCAATTACTAATTTTTTAACCTGGCGAAGTCGAAGAACTAATTACCTGTCAATTAATGCGAAACAAATAATTATAAGCACCACAGAGTATTTAAACCAGAGCCAAGGAAATTTGAAAATCAGTATCCTCTAAATTATTTCGCATCTGTAGTTTCGGCTTTATCTTCTTTCTCTTCTGTTTCCTCAGTAGTTTCTAAAAGTTCATCAAGAGATGCAGATTTAAGGAAGTTTATTTCATCAAGCGAAAATACCATGTCAATATCGAGGATCATGATAAATTTATCATCTTTTCGAACAATCCCATCAATAAATTCAGATTGGTACTTACTACCTAAATTAGGTGCTGGTAAAATTTTATCTTCATCAAATTCTAATACTTCTGATACCGAATCAACCAAAACGCCTACTAAAAGCGAATCATTATCCAGGGTAATGTCCATAACTACAATGCAGGTATCTTTTGTGAACTCAACGGGTGGCATTCCAACTTTCACTTTGGTGTCAATAACCGGCAATACTTTACCCCTTAGGTTAATGATACCTTTCATATAATTTGGTGATCCCGGAATTTCTGTAATATATGGAATTTCAAGTATATGTAACAGTTTGTTTACATGACATGCAAAAATCTCTTCGTCAAGTTTAAAAGTTAAATATGATTTAATATCCATGTTTGCATCTATATAAGCCATATTATTTTATTTATGGTAATACTTTATTTGAAAGCTGAAAATTACAAAGTTTTTCAAAGATAAAAAAATCTTCGCAATTATTTAAGCACATTTAATGAGTAATCGTTTATTTTTTGTAATTTTAATACCAATGTAATTGCGGAGGTCTCAATTTAAACTTTCAAAAATGAATATTGAAGCGGATTTAAAAAAAGCTGCTGAGGCAGTAAAAAAAGCAGATAGCTTATTAATAACTGCCGGAGCAGGAATTGGTGTTGATTCAGGTTTGCCGGATTTCAGGGGGGATTCGGGTTTCTGGAAAGCATATCCACCTATTGCAAAACTGGGAAAATCATTTAGTGAAATGGCAAATCCTGTATGGTTTGAGCAAGATCCTAAAATAGCCTGGGCTTTTTACGGCCACCGTTTAAATTTATACCGTGAGACAATTCCTCATAAAGGTTTTGAAGTTATGCTTAATTGGGCAAATAAGAAACCCTATGGTTCTTATGTTTTTACTTCAAATGTTGACGGGCAGTTTCAAAAAGCCGGGTTTAATGATCAGGCAATTGATGAAGTACATGGATCCATTCACCATTTTCAATGTAGTAAACCATGTACCTATAATATTTGGGATGCTTCAGACATAAATGTGGACGTTGATTTAGAGGCGTTTGAAGCAATTGAACCTTTGCCATATTGCCCAGCATGTGGTGCCATTGCACGTCCAAATATTTTAATGTTTGGCGATTGGAGCTGGATATCTAACCGAAGTTCTGATCAAAGTAGCCGTTACCATAGTTGGTTAAATGAATTGAAAACTGCAAAAGCTAAGCTTGTTATCATTGAATTAGGTGCCGGTCATGCTGTACCAACAGTTCGTATGGAATCACAAAGTATTTATCGAAGCCTGAATGCCGAATTCATACGTATCAATCCCAGGGATTATGAAACTCCAGCTGGTGGGATAGGTATTCCTTTAAGTTCTAAAGAAGGGCTTGAGAAAATCAACTCATACATTTAGTAAACGTTCCTGCATTATTTTCTATAAAGCGTAGCTTTGATAAGTCAGAAAATTAGGGTAGCTATGCATTAGATTTAGATAAACATGTTAAACAAAAGTAAAAGAAGGTATTGCAAAATTGTAACAGAAACCTTCTGGGTTCAACGTTTTAATGTTTCGCATTAGCAAATATTTGAAAAGTAATAGTTTACACAAACAAGCTAATTTCTATTGCATCAATTGAGTTAAACCATGATTGACCCGGCTTAAAATAAGCTCAAAAACATACATCCTAAACTTAAGAAATCGTAATTATTATTTTATTTTTATAGCATGTTGAATTAAATCTAAATCATTATGGCAGACAATAGCTTTAATCCATTTAAAATGGCACAATCCCAATTTGATAAAGCTGCCGAATTATTACAGTTAGATCAGGCTACTTGCGAATTATTACGAAATCCTTTAAGAGAATACCACTTTAGTATACCTATTCGTATGGATGATGGAAATTATAAGGTTTTCAAGGGTTTCAGGGTGCAACATAATGATGCCAGGGGACCTGCAAAAGGGGGGATTCGTTTTCATCCGCAGGAAACTATTGACACGGTGCGTGCTTTGTCCATGTGGATGACCTGGAAAACAGCTGTGGCAGATATTCCGCTAGGTGGGGCAAAAGGCGGTGTTATTTGCGATCCTCATAATTTAAGTTTGCCGGAACAAGAGCGTATTTGTCGCGGTTGGGTACGTCAAATAGTGAAAAATGTGGGACCTAATTCGGATATTCCTGCACCCGATGTAATGACAAACCCACAGCACATGCTTTGGATGCTTGATGAATATGAAATAATTACCGGCCAGAAAATGCCTGGTTTTATTACCGGTAAACCGGTTGGTATGGGTGGTTCCCTTGGAAGAAATGAAGCTACAGGCTATGGTGTAATTATTACAGTCCGTGAAGCTCTAAAGGAAATGAATATTAATCCGGAAAATACCACAGCCAGTTTTCAGGGATTTGGAAATGTTTCTCAATTTGCTATTGAGCTTTATCATCAAATGGGTGGTAGAGTAGTTTGTGTATCTTCATGGGATCAAAAGGATCAAAAAAGTTATTCATTTAGAAGAAAAGAGGGTGTTGACCTGAAAGAATTGTTATCCATTACAGACTCTTTTGGAGGAATAAACAAATGGAAAGCCCAGGAATTAGGATATGAAATGTTACCAGGTGAAGCATGGTTAGAACAAGAGGTTGATATTTTAGTACCCGCAGCTCTTGAAAATCAAATAACCGAAAAAAATGCAGATCAAATAAGCAAAAAGGTTAAAATAATTGCAGAAGGTGCAAATGGTCCAACCACACCAGACGCAGATAAAATTATTAAAGAAAAAGGGATTTACAATATCCCTGATTTTTTAGCGAATGCCGGTGGTGTTACTTGTAGTTATTTTGAACAAGTACAGAGTAATATGAATTATTTCTGGACTAAAGATGAGGTGTTAGGAAAACTTGATCAAAAAATTACCGCTGCTTATATTAGTGTTAGCGATTTTGCCCGTAAGAATAAATTATATATGCGTGATGCTGCTTATGTAATTTCTGTTGATAAAGTAGCTCAGGCTTGTAGGGACAGAGGATGGGTGTGAGAATGTTTAATGTCTATTGATTATTGAATAATTGATAATATGATTTCAGAATTTAACCGAAAGTTTTTTAACTCTGAGGAACGAATAACCTATATTGGAACAGGTGAAATTGGTGGAAAAGCACATGGCTTAGTATTTATTAATGATGTTTTAAAAAAGGAAATTGTAAAAGATGATTTTCCACAAATTGAAGTAAATATTCCAAGGTTAACGGTTATAAGAACCAATATTTTTGATGCTTTCATGAATCAAAATGATTTGTTTGAAATAGCGTATTCTGATTTACCTGACGACCGAATTGCTCATGCTTTTCAGAAAGCTAGTTTACCTTTTGCTATTCTTGGTGATTTGAGGGCATTAATAACCGAAGTAAAAAGCCCTTTGGCTGTTCGCTCTTCAAGTTTGTTGGAAGATGCCAAACATGAGCCTTTTGCAGGTGTTTATGCATCAAAAATGACCCCGAATAATCAATATGATATAGAATCTCGCTTTAATAAAATGGTGGAGGCCATAAAGTTTGTATATGCCTCTACTTTTTTTAGGGCCGCTAAAGACTATATTCAGGCAACAAAGCATAGAATTGAGGATGAAAAAATGGCTGTAATTATCCAGAAGGTAGTTGGACAGCGTCATGATAATCAGTATTATCCTGAGCTTTCAGGTGTAGCCCGTTCATTTAATTTCTATCCCTCAGGGCCTGCTAAACCGGAAGAAGGTGTGGTTAACCTTGCTCTTGGACTGGGAAAAACAATTGTTGATGGTGGGGCATCCTGGGCATTCTCACCTGCCTATCCTAAAATTAGTCCGCCATTTGGTTCAATTCCTGAAATGCTTAAAGAAACACAAACTGAGTATTGGTGTGTAAATATGGGAAAACCTTCGCAATATAATCCTGTGAAAGAAACAGAATATATGCTTAAAAATAATATTGAGGAGGCTGAATCACACGGGACTTTACGGTATCTTGCATCGACCTACGATTATCAGGCAGACAGGCTTGATATTGGCATTGGTGGTGAAGGTCCAAGACTTTTAAATTTTGCCCGGCTGTTGGTGATGAACGATATTCCACTGAATAGCTTAATGAAAAAGATAATGACTGTTTGTGAAAAAGCACTTGAAGATCCTGTAGAAATTGAGTTTGCCATGACATTTCATAAAGATAAACCGCACCAGTTTGGTTTTTTACAAGTGCGGCCAATGGTCGTTTCAAATGAGGAAGTAATAATTAAAACAGATAAGCTTACTAGGGAAGAGATTTTTGTTGCTTCTAAAAGTGTTTTAGGAAATGGGACAAACGGCAATATTCATGATATTATTTATGTAATTCCTGAAAAATTTGATGGTACATCAACCAGGGATATCGCCATTGAACTGGAATCCATAAATAAAAGATTGGTTTCTGAAGCTTCACCCTATTTGCTTATTGGTTTTGGAAGATGGGGTAGTTCTGATCCTTTTATGAATATCCCTGTTACATGGGGGCAAATTTCCGGTGTACTGGCTATTGTTGAAGCGGCTAAAGAAAATGTAAATGTAGATATGAGCCAGGGGTCCCATTTTTTTCATAATTTGACAAGCTTTGGGGTTAGCTATTTTTCTGTAGCAAAAAATGAAGAATATCCCGTTGATTGGGAATGGCTTGCCCGACAGGAATTAGTGGAAGAAAGAAAATATGTCCGACACGTTAAACTGACAAAACCGATAATAATAAAAGTGGATGGGAAAAGTGGTAGAGGAGTGATATTAAAAGATTAAAGGTGGCCTCTAAAAATTAAAAGTTCAAGGCTTTCAAATTTCTTAAAGCTCGAATTTAATCTATTGTAAATGAGTGTTTTGAAAAATTTGAGTAACGAAGAAATTTGGATTTTTAGAAGTTACCTAAATTATAGAGTTTAGTACAAAAACCCTACGAGGTGGGGTGCTAAATATGTTGTATTTTATTAAAAAAAACACGTTCTATTTTTTATTTTAGCTAGCGGGATAGCCCTGCCCGCGTGTCGCCATAGCTTTAGCGGAGGCACAAAGGGCTTAATAGCAATAGCCCGGTGCGTAGCGCCGGGTAAAAGTAGATGCAGGCAAACCGCCGGCGAACGGACGATTATTTGAAATAATTACAAGTTTCCGGCGGAATTTTGTAAGATTGATTGATTTTATAATTCAAACATATATACAATTGAGCCCGAAAAAGGGCATTTACATTTGGTTTAATTCTGTATGCGGGCTCTATTAGTTGGGTTTTTATGCACAGGGCGCAGCCCTGTGCTAATGATTACGCCCACTTTGGGGCTAATAAAAAAACATTTAATTATTTTGTTTGATTAATCGTAAAATCAGAAATAAAAAACGGTGTAAATTACTCAATATCCGCCAATAAATGAATATTGAAAAAAGTAGGGGGTGAAAATAAATTCAAAAAGCTGGTTTTTTAACACCCCACCTTGTAGGGTTATTTTTTTTAACCTTTGTGGTCTAAACCTTTATCGAACTATTTTAGAAGAACTTAAAAATCATTAAAATGACCGATGAACAATCTGTAAATAAATTGTTTGCTGATTTAAAGGAAAGGGCAAAAGAACTAAACTGCCTTTATGAAGTACAGGAAATTCTAAATAATTGCGAGTTCTCTGTTTCACAAATTTGTAATGGTATTTTAAAAGCCATACCACCTGGTTTGCAATATCCTGATGTTTGCCAGGCAAGAATTAAGTATTATGAATCAGTTTATCAAACAGAAGGCTTTACAGAAACAGAATGGATGCTAAAGTCAGGTATAAAAGTTCAGGATGAAATAATAGGCAGTATTTGTGTGAATTACACAAAAGAAAGGCCTGAAGTTGATGAAGGGCCATTTTTAAAAGAAGAACAAAAATTAATTGACACAATTTCTGAGCAATTTGGATTTTACATTTTGAATTTGCAATTAAAGGCTGTTTTTGTTGATGATGTGCCTGGGAAAAAAGAAAAAAACGATTGGGAAATCATTCTAGACTTGTTGAAGAATACAAATCCCAAGCTTTTTGTGCTTATTTCAAGGAATATGGTAAATCATCTTTATTTGAGGGGAATAAAGGAATCAAAAAGCTTGCTTGAGTATTTTAGTCCGGGTATAGTTCACGAAGAACAATTGTTAAAAGAGGTAAACTTGCCATTTAAAAAAAGCACTGGTAAAGATTTGATGAGCATTAGCTATGATGTTTTTTATCTGGCAGAAAAATATATGGGCAAAGAAGAAATCCTGAACAATATCCAGAGGTGGATACAGGAAGATCAAACCAGCTTTCTTGCTGATATTGTGCAGGATACCAGCTCATCGTTGAGTGAAATTAGTGCTGCATTAAAAAAGTACCATCATCTTTCGCCTCAGGGAGTTGAACTTTCAAAACCAAGGGAAACCAGCTTGATTGTTGCTCTTATTCGCCGTTTGCTTAACGATCAACAGGAATATATAAATATTGCCAAACACTTTATTACGCTCAATGATTTTAATAAAATGCTCAAACGGGTTATTTTCCCTGTTGGCAGTCAGGGAAAAGTTGGGGGGAAAAGCTCCGGCCTGTTTTTGGCTGATAAGATATTGAAAAAATCAAAAAAGCACAAAGAATTGTTTGAAAATATAAAAATACCCAAAACCTGGTATATTAGTTCTGATAATACGCTCAAATTTATGAGTAACAATAAACTTGAAGATATATTAGAGCAAAAGTACAAAGATATAGGTCAGGTTAAGCAGGAATATCCTTATGTAGTACATGTTTTTAAAAATTCTTCGTTTGAACGGGCAACTTTAAATGACCTTTCCCATGTGCTTGATGATTTTGGCGAAGTCCCACTTGTAGTGCGTAGTTCAAGTTTGTTGGAAGATCGTGTCGGGACTGCTTTTGCCGGGAAATACAAAAGCTTGTTTATTGCCAATCAGGGTGATAAAGAAAAACGAATGAATGAATTAGTTGATGCTATTGCCGAGGTTTATGCATCCATTTTTGGTCCGGATCCAATTGAATATCGAATTGAACATGATTTGCTTGACTTTCATGAAGAGATGGGTATTATGATTCAGGAGGTTGTAGGGAAAAAGGTTGGTAAATATTTTTTCCCGGCATTTGCTGGTGTAGCTTTTAGTTACAACGAGTTTAGATGGTCAAGTAGGATAGACAGGGATGATGGTTTGATTCGTTTGGTTCCTGGCTTGGGAACCCGTGCAGTTGACCGTTTAAAAGATGATTACCCAATTTTAATTGCCCCAGGCCAACCGGGATTAAAGGTTAATGTTTCTATAGAAGATGCCATTCGCTACTCACCGAAAAATTTGGATGTAATAGATCTGGAAACAGGTAGTTTTGAAACGGTTAGCTTTAATTCATTGTTAAAAAAATATGGCCATGAATATCCGGGTGTTCATCAACTTGTTTCAGTTATTAAAGATAATTATTTTCAACAGCCAAGACCAATTGGTACGGATTTTACCAGTGATGAATTTGTGCTTACTGCAAATGGCTTAATATCAAACACATCTTTTGTTGAACAAATAGAAGCAATGCTTGATGTTTTACAAGAGAAATATAATTTTCCTGTCGATATTGAGTTTGCCCATGATGGCGATAACCTTTATTTGCTACAATGTCGAAGCCAAAGTCACAGGCCAGAGAGTAATCCTGCCGTTATTCCTACAAATAGTTCACAGGAAAATATATTATTCTCGGCGAATCGATATATTTCTAATGGTATTGTTTCAAATATTACCCATGTGGTTTATGTAGACCCTCAAAAATACAGTGAAGTAAAAAGTTATGAAGAATTAGTTGAAATAGGTAAATCTATAGGCAGACTAAACAAAATTTTGCCAAAACAACAGTTTATTTTGATGGGACCCGGGCGATGGGGTAGCCGTGGTGATATAAAGCTAGGTGTTAATATAACTTATTCAGATATTAATAACACGGCCATGTTAATTGAAATTGCCCGAAAACAAAAAGATTATATACCTGACCTATCGTTTGGAACTCATTTTTTTCAGGACCTGGTTGAAGCAAATATTCGTTACCTGCCACTATATCCTGATGATAATGGAGTAATATTCAATGATCATTATTTTGAAAATACGGATAATATCCTTGCTGATTTATTACCCGACTATGAACATCTCAAAGAAGTAGTTTCAGTTATTGATGTTGGAAGATTAACAAATGGTCAGGTAGTTCAGGTGTATATGAATGCAGAATTAGAAAAAGCAGTTGGCTTAATTACAGAACCATCAGAAAAAACAATAATTGGGGATGTAAAAAACATTTCCGAAAAAACACCTGAAAATCAAGATAAACATTGGCAATGGAGGTTGCAAATAGCTGAAAGTATAGCTTCAGTACTTGATGCTAAACGCTTTGGCGTGAAAGCATTTTATATTTTTGGAAGTACTAAAAATGCCACTGCAGGCCCAGCCAGTGATATTGACATACTAATTCATTTTATTGGTAATAAAGAACAATTAAAAGGACTGAATACCTGGTTGGAAGGATGGAGCATAAGTTTAGATGAAGTGAACTATCAGCAAACTGGCTATCGTAGTGGGGGATTGCTTGATATTCATATTGTTACCGATGAAGATATTGCAAAACATAGCAGCTATGCAGTAAAAATTGGTGCTGTTACGGATGCAGCCAGGCCTTTGGCTATTGGAACGGCATTGAAAGTTAAAAGTTAATTTCTATTTAATTCTTTCATTTAGCATAATTTTGTTCTAAGTGTATTAAACCAGCTCCCTGCCTGCATCCTCAATTTTATTGGGGTCGAACCTGACTAATGCCAGTTCATTGCCGTTATGTGCAGCTGAAAACATGTTGGTTTTGTCAATTTTATCTTTCCAGCTACCGGTAATGCTTGCAGATTCATGCACATGGCCATGCAATGTAAGAAATGGTTGCTTTTCTTCAATCATCCTTTGCACGGCAATACTGCCAATATGAACATCAAGCGGGACATGGTCAAACATTTTACCATCAAGTGCAGCTCTGTCTAATTTAGTTTTATATGGTGGTGTATGAAATAGCATGATTGACTTGGAAACATCATCATTTCCAATAAGTGTTTCTAAATCTTTTTGAATGGTTCCATAGATTATGTCATCCTTTTTTATTTCCTTTGAGTGCGAACCTTCTTCCGGCGGAACACATCCGGGATCAACATAGCGGGACACGTCATATTTTTCCCAGTCTTTTAACTGAAAAGGTGATGGCGGAATATAGGAATATCCGTAAACAGTAAAATCTTCAAATTGAACTTTTTTATTATGAATATATTCCCAAATGCCACTTTTTTCTGCTTCTATTATTTCGTCTTCCTCAAAACGACCATCATCATTACCTAAAATTAAAAAAACACGGGGATATTCTTTCCTAAGCACTCTTTTTAATCTTGTAAATTCGGTGATTAAAACGTCGTTTAAGAAATCATTAACAACATGATTTTGAGTTGTAAGTGCATATAAGCCGGATGGAAATAAATCTCCACCAAAAAAAACGGCACCAGGCTTTTCCTTTTCAATTAACTGAAATAGCTTTTGGTATCGTTCTAATTGACCATGGAGGTCAGTAACAAAAAAACATTGATTCATATCCTGATTCATTAAAGTAATACTTAAATAAAAATCGCAAAGGTGTTCAATTCCAAAGAAGGCTAAGGACAAGGCTGAGGCTAAGGAAGGTTATTGAAACCGATAAGGATTATTAAAGCGACCTAAGCCTAAGCCTTTTTCCTATCTCCCAAAATAGTTTGGGTAATCTGTAATTATACCGTCCACCCCCATATTTATCAACCGGTTTATTTTTATGGAATCATTAACTGTCCAGACATTAATTTTTTTATTCATTGCGTGTACCTGATCAACCAGCCTTTGTGTTGTAAAGGTGTAAAAAGTACTTATTTCTGTTGCGTACCGATAGTCTTTCAAATTAGTTATCCTGAACTTTCCATCATAAATTAATGGTATAAAAGGAAAATCAGCAATAAATAGTTTGTGGAGCTCAATTGTTTCATCAATTTCCCTAATTTTTTCTAATGCACTATCGTTAAATGAGTGAACAATTACCCACTGTTTTGCATTATGCTCATTAATGGCATCAACCACCCTTTGTTCAATTCCCGGGTAATAATCATTCCCGGCCTTAATTTCAATAACCAGTACAGCTTGCCCATTAACTAATTTAAGTACATCATTTAGGGTTGGTACCTTTTCATCTTTAAACTTTTCTGAGAATTTTATACCTGCACTAAATTTGAGTATCTCGTTATATGTCATGTTTTTAACCAGGCCAACGCCATTGGTTGTTCGGTTAATTGTAATGTCATGTAAACTGATTACTACATTGTCTTTTGTTTGCTGAACATCAATTTCTATTCGGTCAACATTATTGTCAAGACCTTTTTGAATAGCAGCCAATGTGTTTTCAGGTGCCAAACCTGCAGCCCCCCTATGGCCTGTTAAAACTATTGACTCTTCCTTTTCAAGCTTATCTTTACCAGAATATAAAACCGGTGAAAGTGCTAAAAGAAAATAAACAGCTAATACAAAAATAATAATTAGAAATATCATTAAAGCTTTTTTCATCCGTTTATTTTTTTAATGGTTAGATCGTACATCAGGGCAATCGGGTTTAAAATTTGAACCCATTCAGGGTTCACATTGCTATTCCTTATGTACCATGGGTTTTACCCATGGTTATTCAAATTTAACCACTTCGTGGTTATTATTACAG
>JBDLJL010000011.1:0-51211 GCA_039714415.1 Bacteroidota bacterium | reverse complement strand
GCATTTTTTCCATCCTGTAAAATAATCATTTTATATTTTTGATCTTTTTTAAGAAACGAAAAATCAATTTCTAATTCCCGTTCAGACCAGTCTGTCATTCCCCCAATATACCAATTAGCACCATTTCTTCTTGCAATAAGCAAATAATCCGCAACTTTTGCTTCCAGCACTTTCGTTTCGTCCCAAACTACTGGTACTTGTGAAAGAAATTCCATTGCTTCAGGCTCTTTATAATACATTGAAGGCGCATCGCAAAACATTTGTAAAGGGCTTTCATAACAAACATACATCGCGAGTTGATGGCAACGTGTCCCCATGCTCATTGGGCGATCAAAAATTGGTTTAAAGTTTTTTTCCTGTGCATTATTCATTGCCCCCGGTGTATAATCCATTGGACCGGCCAACATTCTACCGAATGGTGTAATCAGGTTATGTTCAGGTGTTTGCCTGTAGCTCCACTTATATTGTTCGCCACCATTAACACCTTCACGGGTCATAACATTTGGGTACATTCTTCTCAAGCCGGCTGGTTTATAAGAGCCGTGAAAATCAACCAATAATTTATGTTCTGCTGCTTTTTTGGCTATTTTAGTTCCATTTGTAGACTGAACGATTAAGGGAAGACTGGCTAAATCAGAAGATTTAAGTTCCATAAGTGATTTATAATCGTAATAAACCTGATTGCTGGAATGGAAACTATTTTCTTTAGACCACCAACACATATAATTTCCATTAAAATTATAGTTGGCTGTTTCAGATTTGACAATAATTTCGTGCTTTAAATTTGATTCAAAGCGATATGCCACCCCTTCATTATATGCCCTGATAATGAATGAATAATCTTTTAAAATTAATTTTAATTCATTATAATTTTCTCTTATCTCTGCCGCTTTTACTCTTACTTCAGGAGTAATTAAACGGTTTACACTTCGTGTTTTTTTCTTTAATACTTTATTAGCTATTCCAAAACTTCTATCCGACAACTCCATGGAAACCGGAGAAGGGTTTAATAAGGTTTTCCATCATAAGCTATTGATATACTCATTGTTTTATTAACTGAAACGAAGAAGGAAATCTTTTTATCAGGGGAATTGAGTGCATATTCTTGACTTTGCACATTAGTTATTAAAGTCAAGAATATAATAATTAATAAAATCCCGTATTTATTAATTTTTTCCTATTTTTTTAAAGATTTGAGGGTTCTCACAATCCTTTTGACTAAACACTGAGGAACATGCTAAATAGCTTATGATGATGAATAAAGTTAAATTTTTCATAAATGTGGGTATTTTAGAATTATCAATTTTAGTCAATTTTAATGTTAATAAAAACGACTCTCCAATATATTATAAAACTCCTATAAATGAGGTAAGGGTAACCTCTACAGGCCACCCTTACTACATCTCAAATGATAATTTAACATCTACTACAAATCTAACCTAATTAACCTAAAAATCATAAAAATCTATATATGTTTAATAATATTTATCCAGATTTGGGTTAATCGTTTTAATCTAATCACCCAAATTAGGATTAATTAATATCTCACTTATTGGTATGGGTGCAAAATAATCACCTTTGTCAGGTGGATTGATAATTTTCAACTCATCCGGATGACGATCTGCTGCTGCCTTTTCAACTCGTTCAAGGCGAACTAAATCATACCATCTTGCAGGATTTATTTCCATACCTGCAAATTCCCAGGCACGTTCCATTACAACGCTATCTCTAAATGACAATTGATCTAATCCCGGGGTCATATCTGCCAATCCAGCACGAAAACGAACCTGATTTAATGCATCATATGTTGATGCATCGGGCCCTGCAGCCATAGTTTGGGCTTCAGCATAAATTAATAATACTTCGGCATAACGAATAATTATATTTGTTCGGCTTGACCACCAATCAGTATAAACCCAAGGTTCATCAGGGTTGTATCCTTCCATATCTCTCATTTTTTTGTAATAAGGATGTTTTTGTGCACCTTGTGTCCAATCTATTGTTGTATTTGCATCCGGATGAAAAACTGTATAAAAAGTTGCATCTTTACGTGCTCCTTCGGGAAACTTATTGAAGAAATTAATCTCAGCGAAATAATCATCCCATCCGCCTTCTTCTTCCGGCTTACATGCGAGTGGTGCCCTCATATTACCATTTGACCATGTCCATGGAGAAATACCACGATTATAAAAAAGACCAAACACTATTTCATTATTAAACTTTTCAGCTGTCCATAAGTCTGCAAAATTATCCAATAGTACGTACCCACCATTATCTATCACCTCTTTGGCTTTTTGAGCTGCTAATGTATACATTGATGCATCATTAACAGGATATCCTGCCATTTGTAAATACACAGAAGCCAACAATGCCTTTGCCGACCGATTCGTTGGGGCTATATTCGCCTTAAGTCCTGTCCAGGCGTAGGGAAGAAAGTCTTCTGCTTTTTGTAAATCTTCAATAATAACTTCATAAACATCTTGAGGACTTGACTTTTCAATTTCTAGGTTTACTTCCAAGTTTGTAATTAATGGAATCTCGTTCCATATTCTTACAAGATAGAAATAACTCATTGCCCTGATAAAATAAGCTTGTCCTGCTGCAAATTCACGCTCTTCTTCTGTAGCCATAGTAGCATTTTCATAATTAACAATTATATTGTTGGCTGCTGAAATAGCGGCATAGGGTAGGTGAAAGTATGCCCATGGATTTGTATTGGTAGCAGAAAATGTGTCAAATTCCCTGAATGGACCTTTGTTACTTCCCGAACGTGTTGTTACATCATCACCCCCCATTAAAGCAGTGCCGCACTGTGCTGCATTGTATATTTCATTCGCCTTTGCATACACGGCATTTAATCCCAACTCTAAGTCTTCAGCATTTTGAAAAAAACCATCAGTTGTTAATTTACCTTTGGGTTCTTCTTCTAAAAAATCTTTGTTACAAGAATAAAACATTCCTGCCAAAATTATTATTATTAAATATTTTTTCATAATCTTAATCTTTAAAAATTAAAAACTTAACGTAATTCCAAATGTATATGATCTTGCTGATGGATAAGCCCCCATGTCTAATCCCTGGTCAATATCACTATTCCCGGTTGCAGTAACTTCAGGGTCAAATCCTTTGTATTTGGTAAAAGTTAAGAGATTCTGTGCACTTAAAACAAACCTGAAGTTTGCGAATTTAGCTTTCTCTTTTGAAAGAGAATATGCAAGGCTTATATTCCTGACTTTTACAAAACTTCCGTCTTGCAGCCATTTCGATGAATTGATATGGTCTGTATTACTCCCACTATCTATCTTAGGCCAAATGGTATTCGTATTGCTTTCTGTCCATACATTTTTTGCTTCATCAAGTGTAATTGAACGTGCATCACCAACTGCAACTCCGGCAGCTGCATATCCAAGATTCAATACATCACGCCCATGAATTCCCTCAATCATTATATTAAGGTCAAAATTCTTATAAGAGATAAAATTATTTAGCCCCCAGGAAAATTTAGGTAATGCATTTCCAATAATCATTAAGTCATCGCCATCAATTATGTTATCTCCGTTTATATCTCTATATTTAGAATCACCAGGCATATTTCCATACAAAGCAGCTTCAGCAGCTTCATCAGTTTGCCACAGTCCCAAAAATTCATATCCATAAAACGAACCCAACGATTCACCAGGCTTCACAACAAATAATTTGCTAGTTACAAAACCACCAGCATAATTATCTCCAGGAAATATTTGCTCCTCATCTCCAATTGAAATTACTTTATTTTTAATTGATGAGAAGTTAAAGCCTGTGTTCCAGCTTAAATCATTGGTTTTAATTATAGCATAATTAAGTGTTGCCTCAAAACCCTTATTTTCGATTGAACCTATATTTTTAATAATTGTTCCACCTCCGTTGTATGCAGGAAGTGCTGTTGCTTGAAGCAATCCATCAGTCTGTTTCATAAATATATCAGCAGATGCAGTCAAACGGCTGTCAAGAATTGCAAAGTCCAATCCCATATTAATCTGAGTAGTTTCTTCCCATTTTAGGTCTGGATTTTCAGCTCCAACTGGTGAATAACCCGTATATGCGATACCTGTTCCATAAGAATAAACAGATGTAGATAAAAGAGCCAAAGTAGCATATGGACGAATTGCCTGATTACCTGTAATTCCCCAACTACCCCTTAATTTAAGATTGTCAAAAATATTCAAATTTTTCACAAATTGCTCTTCGCTAATACGCCATCCGGCAGCAAACGAAGGGAATGAGCTAAATTTATTTGATCCTTTAAATTTAGAAGAACCATCATTTCTATATGTGGCCGTAAGCAAATAACGATCCTTTAATGAATAAGAAACACGACTTATGTATGATCTAAGCGCCCATCGTTGCCAACTAGAAGAAATACTTTGGGATGAATTTAAGGATAGATTATCATAACCGACAGATTCTGTAGCTAAGTTACTACCAGAAGCATTAAATTCTTTCGAAGTCATAGCCGATGCCTCAAAACCAGCCATAATCGATATACGGTGTATATCAAATGTATTTTTATAGGTAAGTAAATTACTTGCTTGCCAGAAAAAATTATTATTATAGCCTCTTGAAGAACCTGTTGTGGCTCCTACAAATTGATTTGTAAAAGAAGCATACTCAATTGCATTATTTTCTACCCCTAATATTGAACTAAAGGTCAAATTATCTATAATTTTATAGTTAATTTTTACATTTCCTAGAACTGACGCCCCAAGTTCATCATTAACTCGCTCATTTGCTACCATATAAGGATTAAACCCTATTGACCCATATTGATCAGTTTTATTATAAGTACCATCAGCATTGTATATAGGTTCAGTTGGGGACCAAATAAGAGCACTCCAAATTGGGCTCTCTTTACTACCTGCCATATCATTCGTATTCTTCAGTGCATTTCCAGAAACTGAAAGATTCAGTGATAAACTCAATTTATCATTAACTTCAGCATCAATATTTGACCGCAAGCTATATTTTTTCTGCCCCGTATTGATTAGTATACCTTCTTCATCAATATAACTGCCAGATAAATAATACTTAAGCTTTTCACTTCCTCCAAGTAACGAGACTTGATTATTGTGTGTATATCCCATTTGAAAAATTGCATCCTGCCAATCAGTACCACCATTTGTTCTAAATGCAGCAATTTCGTCAGGAGAAAATGTATTACTATTATTCATCTTGTTAAGTAGCGTAGCATAATCTGCTGCATTTAACAAATCGTAAGTTTTGGCAATTTGATGAACCGAATAACTAGATGAGATTTCAACTATTGGTTGTTTAGAACTACCTCTTTTTGTGTTTATAACAATTACACCATTTGCTCCTCTTGAACCATAAATTGCCGTAGAGGATGCATCCTTCAATATTTCCATAGACTCAATATCGTTTGGATTTAAGTCTTTAAGGTTTATATTCATAGCAACACCATCCACAATAACTAGTGGATTATTATCACCCAACATTGAGTTTCCACCTCTTATCCTAATTTTTAGATCCCCTCCAGGTGTACCTGAATTTTTCAGAATTGAAACTCCTGCAACTTTTCCTTGCATTGATTGACTAATATCAATAGATGGCAAATCTATATAGTCCTCTGTATTTACTGTAGAAGAAGATCCAGACTGGTCACTTTTTCTCATTGTTCCATAACCAACAACTACAATTTGATCAAGGCTTTCAATAGCCAAGAGTAATGTTACACTAATATTTGTTTGATTCTCAACAATGATTTCTTTACTTTGATATCCAATGAAGGAAAAAACAAGTATATCGCCTTCTGTTGCTTCAATGCTATAAGCACCATTCATATCAGTTATAGTACCTACGGTCCCACCTTTTATGGAAATAGCCGCTCCCGTAATTGGATTTCCTTCCTCATCAATTACTTTTCCAGTAATTTCTATTGAAAATTTTGAAGGAGCAATAACAATTAAATTGTCTTTAAGGATTGAATAGGATAAATTGTCATAATTTGATAAAACATCATCGAGTATACTCTCTACCTTTAGGTTTTTGGCATTTATATTTATTCTTTTATCAAGATTTAGATAATCTTCCCGATATAAAAACTTGAATTCGCTTTTGCTTTCTATGTTATCAAAAACTTCGGAAAGTGATGCATTGTCCAGGCTTAAGGTTAGTTTATTCGCCTGGGAATAACCTGTAGCAGAGACTTGAAATACACTTATCAATAAAATAAATATAGATAGTCTCATAATTAATAATAATTTTTTCATAAATTTGTTGGTTTTTAATTAAACAATTGCCGGTTATTTGTTTTGTCAATAACTACCGGCTTTTAAACTTAAATTCCGGAGAATGTTGGCGCATTTTCCGGTTTTTTTTATTTCCTTATTTCTCTATATCATAGGCATATATATTGGTTAATAATTGAGGTAAACTTTAAAGAATCCAAAATTTCACCCTACTAATATTCTTCAAGTTTTATTTTATGGTAATTTTATTTTTATCAAATTTATATTCAAAGCGTGTTGTCAGTTGCAATGCAGTTATTGCCTGTTCAACAGTTTCATTTTCAAAAGTTCCGGTAAATTTGTATTCTTTTAGCTTTTCATTTTTGATAATTATTTTTACATTATACCACCTTTCCAGTTTCACAGCAACACTTTCAAAACATTCGTCTTTAAAAACTAATTTGTTATTTTTCCACGATATATATATATCAGGATCAATACTTTCGTCAAAATAAATTTGTTCTTTTCGTTTTATTTCAGGCAGCTCAGATTTATTTTGTTCACTAATCAATTTTTCATTCCTTTTGCCCGTAATCAAATCACCACTTTCATTTATCTCATTAAGTAAAATCCGCCCCTTTTTTTTAATAAGTGTAACCCTTTGATTAGGTTCTAAAGAAATACATTGCTTTGTTCCTGATTTTTTTTCTTTTTCAATCCGTAAAGAACCTTCTATCAATGTTGTTTCAATAGTTCCTTCATCAGGATATGATTTTACATTGAATGAAGTGCCCAAAACAACAATATCCATATCGGAAGTATGAACTTTAAATGGTCTGTTTTTATCTTTAGCCACCTCAAAAAAGGCTTCCCCTTCAATAAATACATCACGCTGGTTATTAGCAAATTTATCAGGATACCGAATTGTTGTTTCTGAATTTAACCAGATGGTGGTACCATCCGTTAATTTAACCACTGATTTTGATCCTTTTTCAACACTTACCTCAAGCATCCCCTCAGATACCCTAAGTTCATTTTGATAATAAGCATAAAATGCAAACCAGGACAAACCAAAGCTAATTAACACAACGGCGGCTACCTGTAAAATTAGACCTAAACTAAAAGATCCATTTTTCTGAAGTGTATCAATTTCCAATTTATTACCTTCCTTGTTAATTAAGCTACTTAATTTATTCCAACTTTGTTCCGGGCTTACCTGATCAATATTACTTTTAATATCAACACTGTTCCAAACAGTTTCTAACTGTTCAAAATATGCCTTGTTTTCAGGTTTCTCATTTATCCACTTGGTTAATGATTCAATTTCTGAAACATTGCTCTGATTTTGTAAAAATTTTACAATAATTATGTCAATTTTTTCTTTCATATCTTTCTCGTTCATATATATGACAATTAAAAATGATTTTACAGTGAAGCTAAAATAAATAAATTTATTTGTCAGCATCTATATTACTGATTATAAACCACCAATCACAAGACATTCGTCGTTAGGTAATCATTAAGTCATTGGTGATTTGAGTATTTGATTATTCGGTGATTTGAAGTACAATCAAATAAACAGATAAACTACCAATGACAACAAAGTAAATGGTAATTGAATGACATGCGAAGCATAAATTACAGCAAAATGACCAATGACCAATATACCAATTACTAATACACCAATTATCAATTTAATTACTAATCAACGGTATTTAGATACTCAGCAAGATCATTCCTCAATTTCTTTAAGGCTACTGAAATTTGCGTTTGTACAGTATTTATAGAGATATCTAATTGGGTGGCAATTTCATTATTCTTAAGACCTTTAAACCTGCTTAATTTAAAAACCTCTTTGCATTTTTCCGGTAAATTTTCGATAGCTTGTTCTATTTGCTGCTCAAATTCTTTGGCAATTAAAATTGATTGCCCATGTTCAGATGATATAGAAAAATAATTTTCGGCAATTTCTATTTGTTCCTTTTGATAATTTTGGTGCTTTTCAATTACCTGCTTATGTTTCAGGTAATTTAAAGAGTTATTATAAACAGATTTATATAAATAAGATGAAAAAGATGTTTGAACCAGGATTGAAGTTCTGATTTCCCAGATTTTTAAAAAACTGTCCTGTACAATATCTTTGGCAACAGTTGCATTGCCAACTATCTTTTTTGCATAATAATATAATCCTGTATAATATTTTTTATAGACAAGTTCTAAAGCAAATTGATCACCACTCTTTATTCTTTCAAATAAATCCTTGTCCGTATATTCACCCATTCAGGTTAAATTAATATTAGTTTTCTTTTTAAGCTGGTTACAAATGTGAGAAATAATTAATTATTTTCAAAAGTAAATAATCCGTCTCAGAAAGAAAAAGTCAAGAATAAGGTTTTCTTTCTGATTCTGAATTTTTGTGCAAACACTGCTACTTAATCTATTTTGTTATATGATTAAATTAATTCTTTCTTTGTAAGTTCAAAAATGACTTTTTATTAATCATTATGATATTCCTTATTCTCAGCATTATTTCAAGTAGTTTAATATATGTTATATTCAAATTACTTGATAAAATAAGCATTAAAATATTCCCTGTCATCATCATAAATTACCTCACAGCAGCGTTGACAGGATATTTATTCAGAGAAAAAGATTTTTCAGTACAGGAAATTTTCACTGCTGATTGGATTTACATTTCGATAATTATAGGAATTTTGTTCATTGCCATGTTTTACCTTATTGGTATTTCTACACAAAAAGCAGGAATTACGGTCACAAGTATAAGTACGAAAATGTCAGTGGTTTTCCCCATGCTGTTTTCAATTTTGTACTATGGTGAAAGTCTGTATTTACTGAAAATAGGTGGAATATTTCTGGCCTTGTTGTCCATTATTCTTTCAACAATAAAAGATAAAAATGGGGTACGCGGTATTAAAAACATTATCTTTCCGGCTGTACTATTTTTGGGAATGGGTCTGGTTGATTCCCTGGTCAAATTTAACCAGGAAGAGTTTCTTCAAAATACCGGTGTAATCGAATCAACAACAGTTATTTTTGCCGTATCAGCAATTATTGGTATCAGTATTCAATTTATTTTTAATTTTAAAGCTAACAAAGTGCTTAAAGTAAGCACATTACTATTTGGAATATTATTAGGACTGTCAAATTTTGGTTCTTTGTATTTCCTAATACTTGCCCTGAACGCTAAATTCCTTGACAGCTCTGTTGTTTTTGCGATAAACAATACGGCTATTATTCTAATAGCTGCCCTGGTTGGTCGATTTTTCTTTAAAGAAAAACTTATTCTACTTAACTGGATTGGAGTTATTGTTTCTATGATTGCAATACTTGCTCTTTCCATCTAAATTCAGGAATCTTTTAAATATTGAAAAAAGTATTCCCTGATTGATTTCCAAAACCGGTTAAATGAACAATCCCTTCCCAAGCGAACGAGGTATCAAAAAAGAAATTATCTTATGGTATTCTCTAAAAATTGATTTATCAATGCCTGTTCCGCTACTGCGGAAGCTTTAAAAATTTTGAGTAACGTAGAAATTTGGATTTTTAGAGATTGTCTATAATCTATTTTGCATCAAGGGCCATGGAATAAGACCCATAAGATCCCGATCACTTTGCGAATCGGAATCAGTTCGACTTTATTATTTCAATTCACTATCGCTCCTAAAATAATAGTCTCACTGATTTAATTTTCTTTTATTAACCTGACCCGTTGTGTTGTAAATGGGGGGTAACTTTTTACTTCAAAAACAATCTGCCCTTCTTTTGCTCTATTTTTAGTACTTAAACTTTCTTTTTTCCTGGCACTGAATACCTCAAATTCTATGACATTACCAGTCTTTCGCATGATGCTATTAATGTAATCACCTGCAACGGTAAAACTACTGTAAAAAGTGTTTCCTAACAATGTTTGTTGTATGATAATCCCATCTTTTTCATCTAATAAATAGCTTCCTGTAACCACACTATCCGGCTTTACCAGTAAATAGTCTTTGATGATTTCACGGTACCTTGAATTATTATAGGTCATGCGGTAAACCCATTGACTGGATATATTTGTTGCTAATAATTCCAATTTTACATCAGCAGAATCTATTATGCCTTTTCCTTGTTTAATAATATACATTTTTCCTTTATAAGTTCCCAACCAATCATCAGGAAAATGTTCATCTGTGGCAGTTGTTTGAGAATAAGCATTAATAGAAATCAACATAAATAATATGCTGAACATCTTCATTTTACTAGTAAATATCATAAGACGATTTATTTTATTCCGTAAAGTGAACCATAAGCTTCGCAGGCTCTGTAATCCTGTCCTTCCTTATCTGTTCCAAAAGCTGTCCATGATGCAGGGCGGAAAATATTCTCATCATCCACATTGTGCATATTTACCGGAATGCGTAGCATAGAAGCAAGTGTTATTAAATCGGCTCCGATGTGTCCATAACTAATTGCCCCGTGATTTGCTCCCCAGTTTGCCATTACTGAATAAACATCTTTAAAAGCTCCTTTACCTGTAACTTTTGGTGCAAACCATGTTGTTGGCCAGGTTGGGTTTGTACGCTCATCCAGTACTTTATGAATTTCACTGTCAACTTCAACAGTCCAACCCTCAGCAATTTGCAATACAGGGCCAACACCTTTTACTATATTGATACGGCTCATTGTTACCGGCATTTCACCTGCGGTACGGAACTGAGAAGAATAGCCACCTCCACGGAAGTATTCCTTTACAGCCTGAGGCCATTTTGTAGAATCCAAACATTTTTGTGCCTCATCATCTGAGATTTCCCAGAAAGGCTTCATTGCAGGCTCGCCTGCTTCATTTCTTTGTTCTGCTGTTGCATCTAATGTTGTTGAACCTGAGTTGATTAAGTGGATGATGCCATTTGAAGCTTTACCTTCTAACTCTTTTCCAGTAACTCGTTTTACAGATTCAGGACTCCAGTATGTACGAACATCAGAGAAAATTTGCGCTGTATTAGTCAATAAATGACCAAATAACATGGAAACACCGTTTAAACTATCGTTTTCTGTGGCCACCATATATGCCTGACGAACTCCATTCCAGTCGAAAGATGAGTTTAGGATTGCTTCGGAAAAATCGCCATTTGGCATATAATCTGTCCACTGGCGTTGTCCCTGGAAACCGGCAACAATAGCATTTCGTCCCATTGATTCTTCACCATAGCCCATTTCTTTAAGTTTTGGGTTTCCAATCATCAAATCACGCATTATTAAGGTCATTTTAATAACTGTTTCCCATTCCCAATCTTTGCGTTTTTGATTAGCTTTGTTCTGCTCATTGTTATAATTTTTTCCTTCTTCGCAGTTATTTCTTGTCCACTCTAAAGCTTTTTTGTACTCATCTTTATCATATATTTCTTCGTCAATCCTTCTTAAAAATTCAGTCTGGTCAACAAATTCAGTACGCATCCCCAAATAATCGTGGAAAAAGTCCTGATCTACCATAGAACCGACAATTCCCATTGAAGAATACCCTAATGATAAATAAGATTTGCCTTTCATTTGGGCAACTGCCAAAGCTGATTTCACAAAACGAAGTACTTTTTCTTTAACGTCTTCGTGAATATCAGTATCGCCTGCATCCTGCACTTCGTGACCATAAATTCCAAAAGTAGGTAAACCTTTTTGGGCATATCCTGCTAAAGCAGCTGCAAGATAAACTGCCCCGGGACGTTCTGTACCATTAAATCCCCAAACAGCTTTTGGTAAGGCTGGGTTAGAATCCATAACTTCAGTACCATAACACCATGCCGGGGTAACAGTTAATGAAACTGCAACACCTTCTTTATTAAATTTTTCTTCACTCATTGCAGCTTCTGCAACACCGCCAATTGTTGTGTCTGATATAACACATTCTACTTTTTCGCCACTTGGGAATCGCAAATTCTCTTCAATTAATTTAGCTGCAGCTTTTGCCATTGCCATGGTTTGTTCCTCAAGTGATTCTCTCACTCCCCTTTCGCGCCCGTCAATTACCGGACGAATCCCTACTTTTGGTAAACTTCCTATTAACCTGTTCATATCTTTTGTCTATTTGTTTATTAATCCTTTGTAAATCATAGATCGTAAATCATCATTGGTCATTCGCTTTGCTATCATTTATAGTCATTGAGTCATTAGACATTGGTCATAGCATCTATGTCAATAGTCATTGATTATATCATTTAATCATTAATTGTCATTTTCACATCCTTACATCTGTCACTGAGCTTGTCGAAATGCCACATCTTTAAATCTTCAAATTTTCATAAAATTAATGCTAAGACTTACCAAGTTCTGAAAACTTTGCCCCCCTTATTTAGCTATGCTATTCTTTATCTCAATCAAATCTTTCATCACACTGTACAATTCAATCTTTGTACCTTTGATACCGAAAGAATCATGAAGTTTCAGATAAACCTGGTATAATTTTTCATAAATAGTAGCATTATCAGGATTTGGATTATATACTTTGTTCAACACTTTGCAACTTTTATCTTGAAGTTCATTGTACGAAACATTTTTTCCTTCAGCTTTATATGCAATATGTGCTCCCATCAATGCAGAACCTAATGCTACAGTTTCGTCGATTGAGGCAATTTTCATCGGTTTGTTGATCACATCAGCATAAATTTGCATAAAAAGTTCGTTTTTATGAGTAATGCCACCACAGTTAACCACCTCGTTTATCACTACACCCTGGCGCTCCATATCTTCAATAATCCTTCTTGCCCCAAAAGCAGTTGATTCAATTAATGCCCTGTAAATTTCAAAATCTTTTGTTTGCAGGCTTTGACCTAATATCAAGCCTGACAATAAGGGATCTGATAAAATAGAACGGTTCCCGTTGTTCCAGTCAAGCCCTAAAAGTCCGGTTTCACCAGCTTTTAGTTTTTCTGCTTCACTGGTTAATTCATCATGGGTTTTGGTATTATTCAAAACATCGTTTATATACCAATTTAGGATATCACCAACAGCACTTTGCCCGGCCTCTATACCAAAGTAATTTGGTAAAACCGACTCAGTAGCAACACTAGCAACACCTTCAATATTAGAATTCCCTGAATACAAATTGCCAAGCACCAAATCACAGGTTGATGTGCCAATAATTTTCACTAAACTTCCATCCTTTATCCCGGAACCTACTGCTCCAGCATGTGCATCCAGGATTCCCATTGCTATGGGTATTCCGATTTTCATTCCAATTTTTTCTGCCCATTCGGCAGATAAGCTCCCACTTGTGTGCTCTATAGAAAAGGCTTCTTTGGGAAGTGATTTTGATATTTTCAATAAATCAGGATGAAGGGATTCGATGAATTCATCATCAGGAAAACCACCCCATTCAGAACTGTAAAGACCTTTATGACCAGAAGCACAAACATTTCTTTTTACTTTGGCAATATCTGTTATTCCTGCCAATACTGCCGGGATATAGTCAGATAATTCAAGCCAGGTATCAGCTGCATCATAAACTTTTTCATCGATATTTCTGCAATGAAGAATTTTTGCCCAAAACCACTCTGAAGAATAGGCTCCCCCAATTTTTTCTAAATATTGGGGTCTTTTTACACTAATTACTTTAGTGATATAATCTGCCTCTTCGTGCGAACTATGGTCTTTCCACATCCACGAATAAGCATTTAAGTTATTCTTGAAATTTTCTAATTCTGATAATGGTGTTAAATCTTTTGTTACTGGCAGGGGTGTAGAACCCGTTGCATCAACTCCAATTCCTGCCACTGCTGACATTTCAATACCTAGCTGCTTATTTGCGAATTTTGCCTTTTGTAATGCTTTTTCCATTGACTTTATATAGTCTGTTGCACTTTGGCGGGCTAAATGAATATTATCAGATGTTAAAACTCCGTTTTCACCATCGGCATAAGCCTGTTCAACCGAATTCAGAACTTTTCCACTTTCAATTTCCATACTGAGCACCCGCACTGATGATGACCCGAAATCTATTCCTAATACTATACCTTTCATTTATTTATGTTTTAGCTAAAACGATTTAGCAATATTATTAAAAAAATATATATACACAAAATCTATAGTGAACTATTTAATTTATTGCTTGATTCTCTTTCAATAAGCCTGCCTTTTAAAATAATTTTTTCAAGAGAGGAGTGTCCTTTATTAATAATTTCCTTAACTATTTTTACAGAATGTGAAGAAATCTCTTTTATTGATTGTTGATAACAAGTAATTGTAGGTGTTCCCAACTCAAAAATTTCCGGATTATCATAACTTGCCACAACAATGTCCTCAGGAATTTTTATTTTGTTTTTCTTAAATATCCTAAGTGCCTCAATGCCAATCTTATTTTGGGTAAAGAAAAAACCTTGCACTCCATTTTTGATAGAAATCAGCAATTTGGCTTCTAAAATAACCTGAAAATTTCTTTCGGGAATTTCAATAATATCATCACTGGCAATTTTTATATTTTCT
Organism: Bacteroidota bacterium; assembly: GCA_039714415.1. Classification (GTDB taxonomy): domain Bacteria; phylum Bacteroidota; class Bacteroidia; order Bacteroidales; family NBLH01; genus NBLH01. The sequence continues at coordinate 36,515 of JBDLJL010000011.1, read as the reverse complement.
TGATTTAAGGTATCTATAAATGCTTCCACGCGTTCATTATAGTTAGAGAGCTCGCCTTTGAATACAACTGTAGCTATTTTTTGGTGTCCGTTATCTATAAGAAGCTTCGTTAATTGTTTTCCCCCAAATCTACCATCATCAACAACAAAAGGAAGTTTTGTCTTTGGAAAATTTCTATCAACCAAAACTATTGGTATTCCCTGTTCCTTCTTTCTTATTAAATAAGTGGCGGATCCTTTTACGGGAACAATTATCAAACCATCAACTTGTCGGCTGATTAAAGTATCAACAATTTTTTTAAACTTTTCCAATTTTTCATCGCTACTTGCAAACATTAATTGAAAACCATGCCTGGAAGCTTCGTTTTCAATTTCACGGGCAATTTTTCCGTAAAAAGAATTCGAGATGTCGGCAACAACTAAACCAATGACTCCCGATTTGCCAGTACGTAGTGCTCTTGCTGCTGTATTGGGTTGATATCCCAATTCCTCTGCTGTTTTTTGCACTTTTTTTGCAAGCTCTTGACTAACCCTGTTTTCCTTCCATTTACCTGACATAACGAAAGAAACTAAGGAAACTGAAACACCAAGTTTGGATGCAATATCGCTAAGTTTCACTTTCTTTTTCACCATCATTTGCACTTTTTAATTATCAAGCCTGTTTACTGACAAGTCTATTTAAATAGTTTTTTCTAATATTTATACCACAAATGTGCAAATTTATAATTGCTTTCAAAAGAAAACAACTTTCACTTTTTTGGATGATGATCAATAAAAAGAGAACAAAACACTACTTTCAAGTAGTGCGTTTTTTAATTAGATATTAATATCTTTGACCAAACAAAGCATACAAACCTATAAAGTTAGGCTGTATATAAGATAAAATGATAATTGCAAAAGATTACCTATTGAGAGAAATAGAAAAATGGGATGATACATGTCATATTCAGACAAAACGATGCAAATACTTTAAACCTTTATGTGCCCGATAATATTATGGCCATAACTGAGCTAAAAAATTTAGCTGAAATGCTAACAGATATAAAGGGGAATAAAAAATTAGCAGGAAAATGTCTTTTAAAACTTTAATCATACATATGAACAATAAAATTATTTATTTTATTAAGTACATCATAATCAGCATTTTTATAGCATTACTTTTTAGTTGCTCAACTACTAATTCTATAGATTATGAAATGCAGGATTGGGAATTAACACTTGATTCAAAAGGAAAAGTAATTCACCTATTGAATAAACATAGCGGGGTAGATTATAGCCTTGAAAATAAGAAGTCCGTTTTAATTTCGATAAAATTGGATACAACTGTTATTTTTCCAATAAGAGCTGATTTCTCAAAAGATAAACAAACGATCTTTTTTGATTTTGAAAATGAATTGAAAGCTGAAGTTAAAGTAACGCCCAAAGATAATCACATTACTTTTGAACTTACTTCAATATCTGATGATTCCGAAATTGATGCAATAATTTGGGGACCATATGCAACCAGTATCAAAGAAAGTATTGGTGAAACCATTGGCATTGCACAAAACGATCAATTTACATTTGGGTTGCAAGCATTAAACTTAAAAACATTGGGTGGTTATCCATGGAATGACCATGATCACCTTCCTCAATTGGATATTTTTGAACAAGATGATTTTGAAGATCTTACCAAAGGCAAAAGAGGCGTTTTGTATTCGGTTGAAGCTGCAAAACCAACTTCGTATGGTAGTTCTTTGCAGGCTTATACAAGAAACAGGAAAAAAGACCGTATTATCGAAAACTGGAGACATGACAACTACCTTGCACCTTCTTTTAATGATGGAGGTATCACAGGCTCCAAAATCGCACTTTTTGGATGTAAGACAGATTCAACTCTTTCTACAATCGGGCAAATTGAAATTGAGGAAGGGCTGCCACACCCTATGATAAATGGGAAATGGGTAAAAACTTCACCAATTATCAACTCCTCATATTTAATCATGGATTTTAATGAGCAAAACATTGAAAAATGTCTGGAATATTCAAAAAAATCCGGATTTAAATATTTGTACCACAGCCATCCTTTTAAATCCTGGGGGCATTTCCCTCTTATCAAGAGCCAGTTTCCTAATGGTCGCGATGGAATGAAAGAATGTGTTCAAAAAGCCGAAACACAGGGTACTTATGTTGGTACACATACATTGACAAATTTTATTCATACAAATGACAGCTATGTAACACCTGTGCCTGACAAACGCTTATCTAAAGTCGGGAGTAGCAAAATTGTTGGGGATATTAATGATGTTCAAACAGAAATTGAAATTGAAAGCCCTGTTTTTTTCAACCAGTTTAAAAATAATCACTTGCAAAGTGTGATCATTAATAATGAAATTATTCGATATGGTTCTGTAAGTGAAACAAAACCATGGACGCTTAAAGATTGCCAACGGGGTTCTTTTGGTACAGAAGCATTGAACCACCCGAAAGGAAGCGAAATCAGTAAACTAACAGATCATGGATATAAAGTCTTTTTAGGTAACGCTGAATTAAATAAAGAGATGGCAGAAAATATTGCAGATTTCATGAATTATACAGGAGTGAGAATGCTTGATTTTGACGGTCTGGAAGGAACTCATTCAACCGGGATGGGAAATTACGGGGAAGCTCTATTTGCCAAACAATGGTACGACCGTTTAAATGAAAACATTAAGAACCATTATTTACTTGGAGCAAGCAGGCCGGGACATTATTTTTGGCATATTTATTCTCGAATGAATTGGGGTGAACCGTGGTATGCAGGGTTTAGGGAAAGCCAAACAGAGTACAGGCTCCTTAATCAAAAGTACTTTAAAAGAAACCTAATGCCAGGCATGCTGGGATGGTTTAAAATGACTTCCGGCACTTCGGTTGAAGATATTGAATGGTTAATGGTACGTTCGGCTGCTTATAATGCAGGTTTTGCCTTTGTAACCAATTTTAATACTTTGGAAGAAAATGGAAAAACAGAAGAAATATTTTCAATATTAAATGTGTGGGAAACAACCCGATTAAAGGGTCTGTTTTCAAAAGAACAACAGAAGAAAATGTTAGATTTATCTACCGAATTTCATTTAGAGGCAATTGATAAAAACACTTTAAATTTAACTCAACGTTATTCTCATAAATTTAAACATCAGAAAAAAACCAGGCAGCCAGGCGAGCCTTTATATTCAACATTTAGTTTTGAAAATAAAACTGAAAAACAGTGCTTAAATTTTATTATTACAGCAATAGATGGGGATATTTCAAATATAATTATAGAAATCAATAATCATAAAAACCTTGAGTTACCAATTGATTTAAAAAAAGGGCAAAGCATAAAATTTACAAACCAGAAAAGTGCTATAGTTTATGATCAAAATTGGAATAAGATATCATCAGCAATAGTAGATAGAGAACTCTTTATGATTCCAACAGGAAATCAATCTGTCACATTCGATTGCGCATTTAAGAATTCAGATAAAAAAGCTTTTGCTAAAATAGAGTTTATATTATATGATGTGCCTGAAAAAATAAGGTATTAGCCAATTTAATTGCTTTCTTTGCCTTTTACAAACAAACTGGCTCTAAGCGTAATTTAAAAATGAAAATGAAAAATACACTATTATTCGTACTACTTTTTACAATAACTTTCTCAGGAATTTCTCAAATTTCCTATAAAAAAAGAATTGAACTTGAATTAAAAGACGGTTATTACGACGAGCAAATCTATGAATTTGGTAAAAACGGATTCATTATGAAATCTATAAAAAATATAAAGGAAGGGAATGAAAGGGAATGGAAATACGAACTTTATAATACAGACCTGAAATCAGTAAAATCAGAATCGGTCATGCTGCATAAACGGCAATTTGCAGACGAAACTTTTGTCAGTGAAGAATACATTCATACACTATACAGGGGCAGAAAAGGGAGCTTTTCAATAGTTTCTGTTAAAGCTTCAAATTTAGAAATACATAAGGCTGACGGAATGATACCAAAAAAGTCAAGGATTAGCGAAATGGCTGTACTAGGTGATTATGCTTACTTTAGATCTACCATTAAAGGATCACCTTATTTATTTTCAGTAAACTGGAAAACCGGGCAGCAAAAACCAATACCTTTATGGATTGAAGGGTTTAGGCCTAAGGACATTGACCTTTATGACTTTCAATTATTGGAAAAATCTAGCGAAATAATGCTTTACACTCATGTAAAAATTAATAAGAAAAAAAGTGATGTTTATGTTATTCAGCTTGATGATAAAGGAAATAAGATAGGAGACTACAACCTGACAAAAGGAATAGAAGAGAACATCATTGATATTTCGGCATTTAACATGGGCGGCGGCCAATATATTTTTACCGGGACATATTCAACCAAAAGCCGTTTCAGTTCTGAGGGTATCTTTTTTAGCAAAGCTGAAGGCAGCAACATCAACCATATAGAATTTCATAATTATACCAACCTTGATAATTTCCTTTCTTACCTTCCTGAAAAGAAACAAAAGAAACTTGAAAAAAAGAAAAAGAAGAAAGAAAAAAAAGGCAAAGAGTTTATACTTAATTATAAAATTGCCATGCATGATATTATTACCCTGGATGATGGGTACCTGATGCTGGGCGAGGCTTATTACCCAACCACCAGGATAGAAACCTACACAACTACTTCGACAGTAAACGGGGCAACTACAACTACAACCCATACAAGACAGGTGTTTGACGGTTATCAATATACGCATGGCGTGATAACAAAATTTGGATTAAATGGTAATCTTGAATGGGATCAAACATTTGAAATGTGGCCTTTATATAAACCTTTTACTGTAAAGCGATTTATTTCTATCGCAGAACAAAATAACAACTCCTTTAAAATGGTATTTGCTAACAGAAGTACGATTGTCTCAAAAATTATAGGTCATAGCGGAAATGTAATTCAGGATAATGAGTCTGATCTGATAGAAACCGAACACACCGGGGATAAAACCAAGAGAAGCTTTTCTAATCTGGACTACTGGTACAATAATTATTTCATTGCATATGGCCAACAAAAAATCAAAAATAAAGAAGATAAAAATGTAAAGAAAAAAAGAAAAGTATATTTTATCTCTAAGGTTCAGTTCGAATAATAAATAATATAAGAAAGCTTACACTTGTTAATTCTTATCCAATAAAACTGTTCTTCTCTCTTTATCACTCTGAATTGCTTTTTCTATAAGAAAAATTACATCCAAAGCTTCTTCTGGCTCAATCAAGAGTTCTTTTTTATTAACAATGGTCTGGTAAATATTGTCATAAAAATCCTGGTATGTACCTGGTAGTGTTGGATATGCCCCTCTCCCATTATCATTATTCAAAATGCCCCAATTTGATTCATCTTCAATTCCATATTTTTTTGAATCTGGAAATACTCCATTCATCAACTGCTTTTCCTGTGGGTCGTTTCCATATTTTATATAAGACCCTGTATCCCCATGCAAAACAAATTTGGGTCCGGCTTCTTTCATTAGCATTCCGGCAACAAGTTTAACCGTTAGAGATTCATAGTTTAATTTAATATCAAAATAATCTGTTACTTGTCCATTCTTTCTTTGTATTTGCAGATCAGCATAAATTGCATTTGGCATACCGAACAAAGTCAAAGCTTCGTCAATTAGGTGGGAACCTAAATCGTATAAAATACCAGCCCCCGGGTTTTCTTCTTCCTTCCATTTTTTTGGGCCAGGTTCAGGTCTGAAACGGTCAAAATGAGCTTCAAATATTTTGAGATCGCCCAATAATTTTCGATCAAGTATTTGTTTTACAGTTTTATGTCCGTTATCAAACCGACGGTTATGATAAACAGACAAAAGCAAGCCTTTTTGCTTTGCAAGTTCAATTAACACTTTGCCTTCTTCCACTGTATTAGTAAATGGTTTTTCAAGTACTACGTGTTTACCGTGCAAAAGCGCTTGTTTGGCCATTTTAAAATGCAAAAAATTTGGTGTATTCACCACAACCAGGTCAATTTCATTATCATCAAGAATTTCCTTATAGCTTCTTACTATTTTTGCTTCAGGAACTTTTTCTTTTGAAATGTTTTTTGTCCGTTCTAATATTTTGGTAATCGTAAAATGTGGGTTTGTTAACAAAAAAGGCGCATGAAACACTTGACCTGACATTCCAAAAGATGTTATTGCTGTGTTTATTATTTTTTTCATTTATTTTATTATATTGCTTCGTTAATTCTTCAATAGTTCGGTGAATTTCTATAAACACCTATATATCAGATTATTTAAAATTAACAGCAACGTAGATTAATAGGTTAATAATCAAATCTTTGCGACTTTGCGACTTTGCGGCTTTGCGCGAAACAAAAATTTAACGAAGTGTTATTCTTAAAAAGAAACCTAAAATTAATAAAAACAAATATATGATTCGTATTACAATAAAAATAATCCTGGTTATTTTCCTCTTTTCTTTTAAAACAGATTCTTTTAAGGATGACCAGAAAAAATATGCCCGTGTTAGACAGGCATACAAAGAAAAAGAGGCAAATATATTGGCATTACTTAAAAAGAACTCTATAAGTACACAAAAGCTAAGAATTTATTTAAGAGCTTTTAAGCAAGAAAATAAAATTGAACTTTGGGCTAAAAACAGTAATGATAAGACTTTTAAACTACTAAAAAAGTATGATATATGCAGCACTTCCGGAGTTATAGGTCCAAAAAGGGAACAAGGAGATTTACAAATCCCTGAGGGATTTTACCATATAAACAGATTCAATCCATACAGCAACTTTTATCTTTCATTGGGCTTGAATTATCCGAATAGATCAGATAAGATATTAGGAACAAAAGGTAATTTAGGTGGTGACATTTTTATTCATGGAGACTGTGTCACCATTGGTTGCATGCCAATTACCGATGATAAAATTAAAGAACTTTACGTGTTTTGTGTTGAAGCAAAAAACAGCGGTCAAACTAAAATTCCGGTTACCGTTTTTCCAACAGAGCTTTCAAATTCTAAATTTGCATCCCTTAAATTAAAATATAAATCAAGCCCTGACAAAATTGGTTTGTGGACAGATTTGAAAAAAGGATATGATATATTTAATGAAACAAAGTGTCTGCCAAGTATTGGTTTTTTAAATACAGGAAGGCATTCTGTAACAGAATAATAAAGAACAATTGAGAAGAAAGGTGGCAAACAAGACATTTCTAATCAGCACACCTTTCATTCCACATTTATTATGTATTTTGTATGCTACCTATTTTAGTAGTTTTCCAATTAATAAGTTCCTTTTTTTTCCATATTTTTTCATTTCTCCATATATTTCCATACCATACCTTGATTGTATTTGTTCTTCATACGAATCATCAAGTTTCTTTTTTTGGACAGTTAGTTTATCAAAACAACACCTCAATTCTTCAGTCGGTTCAAAATAGAAAATAAATTGCGCAGGAATATTTTTTAAGTATTTATAAAATATTTTATTACAACCTGTTCTTTTTAGCAATTTATAACATATTTGATGTTTAGATGAATTTGCTAGTTGTATCTTATAAATTGAGCTATTAATCTTTTCTCCAAATCTATAATATACCCCGGATAAAAAGGAATTAATGTTCTCAGTACTTTTAAATAAACTATCAATTAACCTATCCTGATCGTTATAAAAGGAATTCAATATAGTTGATAAATCTTTTGAAAAAGTTTCATTTTTGACAGTCGTTAATTTAATGTGGAAATCATTTTCTATCAAACTATCTAAATACAACATTAATGGTTTTTCATAAGGATAGTATCTATCTACTTGGTTATTCCTACCTACATATTGATATCTTCCCATATAGTCGTTAAGAGTTCCTAAAATAAAATACGTAGAATTTAATTTTGATATTTTGTCCAAACTATAAGTTGTATCAATAGTAGGTTTGTTTTTCTGTGCTTCAATCTCATTAACAATAAAACTGAACCCCATAGTTACAAGTGTTATTAAATATATCTTCATATTATTTATTTGAGTAAATGTGCTGTTTTTAACTTATTAGTTATGGCTACGATCACTGAACTGCCTTTACCAACCTTACAAACTCAGTTCGGTAACCATCTGTATCTTTACCCTTTGAATTGTTGGCAAGACTGATTACCTGTTGGTAATTGCTTTCGGAAACAAATTTTGATTCCCTCAATAATAAACCAAATAAGGCAACCGACGCAGAAAAACGAAAATTATCTGATGTACTTCTCAATGCAAGTTCATTGTCTTTAATCGGGACAACAAATTTTACACTTTTCATCTTATCCGGTTTTTTATACCTGATTTTCACATTGGCCAACTCATCTGCATACTGCCCATTATCTGAAGCTTTAACTTTTTGATATTTCAAATCATCCACACTGGAAATAAACTGACTTTTTACACCTACCGGGATAATTTCGTATAAAGCGGTAACAGTATGCCCCGCCCCTATTTCACCGGCATCTTTGGCATCATTATTAAAATCTTCGTCAGCCAACAAACGATTTTCATAACCAACCAATCTATATGCCTGGACTTTTTTAGGATTAAATTCAATTTGAAGCTTAACATCTTTGGCAACTGTGTATAGCGTTCCACCAAATTCATTTACCAATACTTTTTGTGCTTCCTGGATGTTATCAATATAGGCATAATTTCCATTACCTTTGTCAGCAAGGGTTTCCATTTTTGAATCCTTATAGTTCCCCATTCCAAATCCCAAACATGTAAGGTAAATGCCACTTTCCTTTTTTTCTTTAATCAGTTTTTCCATTTCAGAATTACTGGAAGCACCTACGTTAAAATCGCCATCAGTTGCCAAAATTACCCGGTTGTTACCACTTTGTACGAAATTTTGCTGTGCAATTTTGTACGCCAGGTTAATTCCTGCTCCACCAGCAGTTGACCCACCAGATTCAAGTTTGCTTAAAGCCTCAATAATTTTCTGTTTATTAATACCATAAGTTGAAGGTAAAACTACACCTGCCGCACCTGCATATACAACAATTGCCACCCGGTCGCTTTCACGTAAATTATTGGTCAGTAATTTAAAAGCATTTTTTAACAGCGGAAGTTTATTTGCCGATGACATGGAACCGGAAACATCAATTAAAAAAACCAAATTACTGGGTGGTAATTCATCGGTAGCAATTTTCCTTGCCTGAATACCGATATGCAGCAACTTATGCTTTGGCTTCCATGGGCACTCTGCTATTTCATTAATAACAGCTATTGGGTGTTCCTGTTCAGGGTTTGGATAATCATAATTAAAATAATTAATCATTTCTTCAACCCTGACCGCATCTTGTGGCGGTTTCTGACCATTGTTTATAAATCGTCTAACATTACTATAAGATGCCCTGTCTACATCAATTGAAAAAGTTGATAATGGACTTGCTTTAACCAGTTTAAACTCATTTTCATTGATTCGGGTATAAGATTCATTATTAGGATTTTCATCCCGCAAAGGGGTTTTACTTTTTATTTTAATGAAACCTTTGGAGCTGGTTATTTGTACCCCGGCAACTTTTCCATTCAGGCTTGAATTTCCTCTTATTTGGAGCATATTAGAAATATCAGAAGAAATAGAATTTTTATTATTCTTGTTCTTGTTTGATTTCTTTCTGTTATTCGTTATATTTCTTCTATAATTATTATGCCTCGAAGAACCTGAAACATCAACGCTTTGAACACTATAACCTAAAGCTTTTTTTTCTCTACGAACACCATAGGCCATTACCACAACCTCATCAATAGCACAATTCTCGTTATCAAGTGATACATTTATTACCGAACGGCCTTTAATTTTGACCTGGTCAGTTTTCATTCCAATAAAAGAAAAAATTAGAACTGTTGCACTATCCGGCACATTCAGTGAATATTCACCATTTATATCAGATATTATTCCAATTGTAGTTCCTTTTACAACAATGGTAGCTCCGGGCAGGGCTTGGCCATTATCATCAGTAATTTTCCCGGTAATGGTAATTTGGGCGTTCATGCTTTGTGCTATTGACAAAGCAATAATCAATAAAATAAAAATAACTTGTTTCATAACTTTTTGTATTTAATTAATAAATTAATCTGTAATTCTTTCAATTAGAGACAAGTAGAAAGAGCAACAAAAAAACCTAAGAACTAAAATACATATCACGCAAAGGCGCAGAGACGCAAAGGTTTTAATAATAGTTTTTAATGCATGTAGGTCATATTAAATAATAAGTCAACTATTTTAAACATTTATTCAGAATACTTATTCTTTGCGGCTTTGCGTGAGATTTTATATACCTTCAACTTTGCAACAGCTAAAACTTTTTGCAAATGCGATCGGTCAATAATGTTTGCTAGAAATCTTTCTTCTAATTCCTGATTGTATTGGAGTTACGATCTTCCCTGATAATAAATCCTACAGGGTCAATTTTATAACGGATACCATTGGTACCCTCTAAAATTATATCTTTAATAAAAAAAGTATCCCCATTTTTTAAATTTCGTATTAAATTAAGCTGAGTTGAATTCAAATAATGTGTGTGTTTTTCCTTAAATCCTCTACTATATTGCGATTTAGAAATACTAAATTCTACAATCCGGTATTGCAAATTCGTTCCGCCGCCTTTAAGTATTAATTCTGGATTTTTTCTAATAATATCTTCTTTTTGTATCAAACCACCACTTTGACCATCAATACTTAAGCTGGGTAAAACAGGCAAACGTACATCAAATGGTGCTTTTAGTGTTTCTGTAATATCTCCAAGACTATCTTTAGCAATAACTTCAATAATTACAGCACCCGGGTTGTCTACTTTTATAAGGTACATTCCATTGTCTTCTTTTATAGTCCCCCTGCTAATTGAAACTTCAACTTTTCCATTAGGGATATCAGAAACAGCAATATCCAGAAAATTATCAACACCTGCATATAAAATGTTCTGAACCTTATTTGAATCTATAATATCTGCTATTTTCAATGTATCGTTGATAACCACGGACATAATTCCAGTTGCACAAGCTTTTTTTCCTTCCATAATAGACATAAGCACCTGGTATTTACCAGTTTCATCACAAATAAAATCAAATACCTGTTCATCTACTTTATTTTCAATATTATAAGTACTTGCCAGAAGAAGATTTTCCATGTATAATTGTAAAATAGCTTTACCCTCATATTCCTTTGCATTTTGCACATTAAAACGGTATGTCAAACCTTTTTTTAAACGAACATCAAAATGCTCTATTTGTGTATTTTTTAATGATTTTTTCTTTAATTGCTTTATATTAAAATCCTGCATAAAAATCACATCAATCCCACTTTCTTCTATAGCCTTATCCACAAGACTTTCATCACATTGAGCATGTAAAGTAACATCTGGTACAAATACGAGCATTATTGCCATTACAAGTAAAAGCATAATACCATTAATACCCTGGTTTATAATATGAAATAATTTCATCTGTTTAAAATTTTTACGCAAAGACGCAAAGACGCAAAGAAACTTTTTTTATTATGCTCTTATTTATCAATATTGCCTTATCGCAGTTATTTTCATCTGTTAAAAGACTGATTTTCAGCTATTATATCTTAATTAATTTTTATTTAGCTAATACTAATTCCAATAATCAATTTACCTTTTTTTGTGCGTTAAAACCTCTGCTGCAATCATCACATTATAGTTTTGTTCCGATAATTGAAACCAGGTATGTGTTAATGAATAGTGCCAGGTATTTTTTCCCCTCTTTTTGTTATAACCCAATCGTTGTCCATAACTTATAATGTTCCGAAATGATCTTTTCGAAATAGTCATTTGCTGACTCTTTAAATTAGGATAAACACCTTCAATAGCTACAAAAAAACCTTCTTTAGGTACAGTAATCTCATAAGCTGATAAATCAACCCGAAACCATCCACCTTTAAAATCAGGTTTTACAACGATAATTTCTTTCGTTAAATCATTTCCCGGCCCTCCGGTATTATTGTCTATTTTATAAATGCGTACCCTGAAAGGTGAATAAGTATTCCCTTTACGGGATAAAAAATATTTAACGCTTATTAATTTACCGTCTAAACTCTTTTTGTTTTTAACAAACAGGGCCGTCTGTTGTCCATGCGTATCAATATACATTGAACCAAACGAAATCCGTTTTAAATTCCCCAATTTTTGCTTTATAAAATCTTTTGCCTTTACAGGAATTTCAGGTATTACAAAGAATTTCCTTTTCAGGTATACTACATGCTCCCCCTTGTTTACAAATGGCGTAACTTTTATAGTTTTCTCCTCATAACCCATAGAAGAAATAATGATACTATCCGAAAGATCTTCTTTGCCTACAATCATTTTAAAATTTCCCTTATGATCGGTCATTACCCCTATTTTAGCAGATTCTAATTTTACACTGGCATATTCTATTATTGAATCACCAATACTTTTAACCTTTCCCCTGATAATTATTTTATTGTAATTCTGGGGTTTCTTTTGTAGGATAATAATTCCTGAACGTTGCTTGATATTAATCTTTTGATCTTCAAAAAGCTGATTGAGTACTTTAAAAAGCGGTTCATTCTCAGAATAAATACTAACTTTTTTATCAACTTTAACCAGGTTTTTACTATAAGAAAACCTGATTGTATAATTTGATTGTATAAACTTTAAAACCTCATCAATTGTTTTGTCTTCAATATTTAAATCAATGCGTGTAGACAATAATTCTTGCGCTATTGTTTCTTCCGCTACAAAGGCTTGAAATGCAATTAAAATTAAAGCAAAATGATAATAGGTTCTATATTGGCTTAATAATATCTTCAATGTTATTTTTTAATAAATTTTAATAACACCATTTTCTTTTTCAATTTCAACATTCAGGGTAATCATCAAGATTTCAATTAAATCATCAATTGAAAGATTGTCATATTCTGCATTAATTGTAAGCTTTGATAAATTTTCATTATCAATTTTGAATTCAACATTGTAATGCTCCGATAATATTACCACAGCCTGAAACATTGGTGTATTTTCAAAAACCAACACACCTGTTTTCCAAGCCAAAAAATTCTTATCAGAATTTACTTCTTTGATAATATCGGCATGTTCAAGGTCAATAGTTGCTTTTTCGCCAATAGCTAATTTCACTGCTTTATTTTCATTAAACATTGGTGTAAACTGAACTTTTCCATGGGTTACCACAACATTTTCAACCCCGTCACCAGGAATTGCCCTTAAATTAAAGGCTGTTCCCAACACTCTTGTGATTGCGTTTTTAGTTTCAATAATAAAAGGTTTACTTTTATCAGGTTCCACTTGAAAATAAGCTTCGCCCTCAAATTTTAACTTCCTCGTACTTCCATTAAATTCTTCAGGATATTCTATTTTAGAATGGCCATTCAAAAAAACGATTGTACCATCGGGCAATAGAATTTCCTTTTTATCATTATTTGTTTCAACAAGCACATAATTATTTTCATTAGTGAATAAACCATATTGATCAATAATGGCATAAATTCCCAAAAACAAAACTACTACTGCAGCCACTTTAGCAAATAACCATAACGTACGATTTTTTGATTTCGATTGTTTATCAACATTAATCCTGCTTTTCACATTTTTCAAAGAACTTTCAATATCAATTTCGCTGTATTTCTTTGCCTGCTGGCTTTTTTCCCAAATACCTTTAAGCTTATTAAAGTATACCCGGTTTTGATCATCATCATTAAGCCAGTTTTCCACCACACTTTTTTCTTCATTTGTGCAATTTTCTTCAAAATACCTGATTAAAAGATATTCTTCAATATTTTTTTTGTTGTCTTTCATACTTGTCTCTGTTAATAAGAGAAAAAAAGTTTTATTTACCCTTACAAATAATTAAAAAAATAACAGTCAACCCATAATTCGCTAATAATGTGAGTATTGATAGCCGTTTTTTTTTATTAAACTTACCATATTATTTTTTTAATTTGTAACTGGTAGCTGGTCATTAGTAAAAGCAGGTATTCTAATTACCAATTACTAATAAACTAATTACTATTTGAATCAAATCCCCCAGGTTTTTTGTCAGGTATTTTAGTGCCCTGGTCATTTGGGTTTCGACAGTTTTTATGGAAATCTGTAACTGCTCTGCTATTTCCCTATTCTTTAACTCGTCAAAGCGTTTTAGTTTAAAAATTTCTTTACATTTATCAGGTAATTGTTCAATGGTTTGATAAATCCGCTCTTCCATTTCTGATTGTTCCAGAATATCCTTATAATCATCAGCTAACTCATCTGATAAGACTACATCATTATGAACAAAACGCTGTTGTTTTTTATAGTACTGAACTGAATTATTATAAACAGCCCGGTATAAATAAGCTTTTAAAGAAACTTTCAATTGAAGTCTGTCTTTTTTTTCCCAAAGGGTAACAAATAAATCCTGCACGACCTCTTCTGCCGAGTCTTTGTTTTTAACTACATTCATTGAAAAATACACCAACCTTCGGTAATATTTCCTGAATATTTCATCAAAGGCAGTTTCTTTGCCTAAAATTAATTCATCAATAAGTTTTTTGTCTTCTGTAGTCAAGGTATTCTGTCTTATTTAATTAAAAAGGTATTACTGCAAATTTAGTGGGTAACTAATTTAAATATATGTTGTCATTAATTAAACCACTTCAGCCACCACAAATGTACTACCCCCTACAAAAATAAAATCATTTTTTTCAGCTTGTTTTTTAGCATGATGCAAAGCATTCGAAACTTTTGAAACTGCTACACCCTTTAAACTATGTTTTCCGGCAATTTCCATTAATTCTTTTTCATCTAATGCCCTGGGGATATCTGCACGAGTAAAATAATATTTTGCTTCTTTTGGCAATAAACTTAACACTTTATCTATATTTTTATCATTTACCATACCAATTACCATATGCAACTTTTTATAAGGTGTTGACTTAATTTGGCCAACTACTTCCCGAATGCCAGCTTCATTATGTGCTGTATCACAAATTATTCGGGGGTTATGCCCAATAACCTGCCAACGTCCTTTTAATCCGGTATTTTTTTGAATATTTTCCAGTCCTGCATAAATATGTTCTTTCTTAATTTGAAAGCCTTTTTCCTGTAACATTTTTATGGATTGCAAAGCTGTTAACAAATTAAATTTTTGATAAGCGCCCAACAAATCAATTTTCAAATCAGGATAAACTACTTTTTCATCCGAATAAACCTGAAAATTTTGCTTTTCATCAATCATGTTTAAAGCATAATCTATTTGGAGTTCATCCTCTGCAAAATAAATTTCGGTGTTTTTTTCTTCAACTTTTTTAATAAACACGGGTTTTGATTCTTTAGTGCTTTGACCAATAATAACAGGTACATTTTCTTTAACAATTCCTGCCTTTTCAATGGCAATTTTCTCAATAGTATCGCCCAAAAACTGTGTATGGTCTTTACTTATATTGGTGATTATGGAAAGTTCCGGGCAGATAATATTTGTTGAATCAAGCCTGCCGCCCATGCCCACTTCAATAATAGCAACATCTACCTTTTCATCAGCAAAATATTTAAAGGCAAGCGCAACGGTCATTTCAAAAAACGAAGGGTTTAACTTTTCAAAAAATGAAATATTATCTGCAACAAAATCCACAATATAATTTTCAGGAATTTCCGCTCCATTAATTTTAATCCTCTCCCTAAAATCTTTTAAATGTGGTGATGTGTATAAACCGGTTTTGTATCCGGCTTCCTGAAAAACAGAAACCAACATATGTGAAACAGAACCTTTTCCATTGGTCCCGGCAACGTGTATACTTCTAAATTGTTTATGTGGATGACTAAAATACACATCCAAAGCTAAAGTATTATCCAAATTGGCTTTATATGCAGCTTTTCCTTGTCGTTGATACATTGGCAGGCTGTTAAATAAATAATCTAATGTTTGTTTGTAGGTCATTTTCTTTTTTTTCTTTTAATGAGTTCTTACAGAGGCTCAAAGGCTGAATATCTGACTTCAAAGCATCCGTTAGTATCTTTGAGCGTCATCTTTAAAATTAGCTGCTCAAAGATAAAAAAATGTTCCTTCCTACATTATTATCAATATATTTTAACAATTTGCTTTTATTTTTTGTTAATGTCAGGATTATATTTATAGAAAATGCGTATCTTGTATTAAAATTTAATAATTGAATATGGAAGATAAAGCAAAAATATTTGTACTGGACACTAATGTGGTTCTTCACGATCACCGTTGTATTTATCATTTTGAAGAAAATGACGTAGTAATACCAATTGTTGTTTTAGAAGAGCTGGATAAATTTAAAAAAGGTAATGAACAAATTAATTTTCAGGCCAGGGAATTTATGCGTGAAATGGATAAACTCTCCGGAGAAGATTTATTCAAAAATGGGGTTGCACTTGGTGAAAATAAAGGGACCCTGTATATTGAATCAGGAAAGGCATTTTCTGAAGAGTTGACAGAATCTTTTACTGATAAAAGCCCGGACAACAGAATACTGGCTATTGCTGAATTTATTAAAAACAGCAACTCGGAAAAAGATATGATTCTAGTAAGTCAGGATATAAACCTCCGGTTAAAAGCAAAATCGCTAGGCTTTTTAGCCCAGGATTACAAAACCGGAAAAGTAAGAAACCTGGATAAAATACAAAAAGGCATTAATACATACGAAGGGATTGATTCCGGATTGATTTCTAAACTGTATAAAAACGAAGAGGGTTTTCCGGTTGAGGAGCTTAAACTGGAAGAAGAAATAACAGCACACCAGTATTTTATTTTAAAAAGTGAAAAATCAAGTGCACTGGCACATTTTGACCCTTTTGAGAAAGTAGTTTCACGAGTAGAAAAAGAAAAAGCTTCAGGAATTGTTCCACGAAATGCAGAGCAGGCTTTTGCTTTAGACGCCCTGTTAAGGCCTGAAATAAAACTGGTTTCATTAACAGGAAAGGCAGGTACTGGAAAAACATTATTAGCACTGGCTGCAGCTTTACAGCAAAGAAAAGATTATGGACAAATTTACCTTGCAAGACCCATTGTTGCACTTGGCGATAAAGATTTGGGATATTTACCCGGCTCGGCCAATGATAAAATAGGCCCATATATGCAGCCCCTTTTTGATAACCTAAATTTTATAAAAAATCGTTATGGTAAGAACAGTAAAAATTATGCCCGTATTGACGAAATGGTAGAGCAAGAAAAGCTAGTCATCACACCTTTACCATATATCAGGGGAAGAAGTTTATCTAATGTATATTTTATTGTTGATGAGGCTCAAAACTTAACCCCCCATGAAATAAAAACCATAATTACTCGTGCTGGTGAAGGTACAAAAATGATATTTACCGGTGATATTGGGCAAATTGATTCGCCTTACCTGGATGATAAATCAAACGGTTTAACTTATTTGTCTGACCGGATGAAAGGACAAGACATATTTGCCCATGTTAACCTGATAAAAGGTGAAAGAAGTTATCTGGCAGATTTGGCAAGCGACTTGCTTTGACAATAAGCATAAAGAATCTGTTTTTTCTATAAATTTAGCTAATTTTGGCCGTTTTTAATTTAAAAAATGGATCATTATTTATGCTGAGCGTGCATAAATAGAGCAATTCATTTAAGCTACTCAGCTAATAGTGAATAAAATATGAAAACAGCAAAATATGCCCTGTCGAAGCATAAAAATAAAACAGTTGCTTTTCAAACCTTAGGATGCAAGTTAAATTTTTCAGAATCATCAACCATTGCACGTGATTTTACCCAAAAAGGTTATTCAAGGGTAAAGTTCAAAGAAAAGGCTGATGTTTATGTAATAAACACCTGTACGGTTACTGATCAGGCTGATAAAAAATGCAGGCAGGCTGTTAAAAAAATCACCAAACAAAATCCAAATGCAATTGTAGCTGTTGTGGGTTGTTATGCACAGCTAAAACCTGAAGAAATTTCAAATATTCCGGGTGTTAATATTGTTTTAGGAGCAAATGAAAAGTTTCAACTCTTTAAATTTATTGAAGAATTTGAAAAAGAAAAAACACCAATTTCCCATTCCTGTGAAATTAACGAAGTTGAACAATTTGACCCGGCTTATTCATCAGGTGATCGTACACGATCTTTTTTAAAAATTCAGGATGGTTGTGATTATCCTTGCACTTATTGTACAATACCAATGGCCAGAGGTAAAAGCAGAAATGATAACGTTGAAAAAACACTTAAACAAGCCAAAGAAATTGCCACAAATGGTTATAAAGAAATCATACTTACAGGTGTAAATATTGGGGATTTCGGTAAATCTACTAGTGAGACATTCATAGAACTTATACAGGAACTTGATAAAGTTAATGGTATTGAACGTTATCGTATTTCATCAATTGAACCGAATTTATTAAGCGATGAAATCATAAATTTTGTAGCCAATTCACAAAAATTCCTTCCTCATTTTCATATTCCTTTGCAAAGTGGATCAAATGAAATTCTAAAGTTGATGAAAAGAAGGTACAATAGAGAACGATTTGCCAGCAGGATAAAAAAAATAAAAGAACTTATTCCCGATGCTTTTATTGGCGTTGATGTTATTGTTGGGTTTCCAGGTGAAACAGATGAATTATTTAACGAAACATATCATTTTTTAGATAGTTTAGAAATTTCATTTTTACACGTTTTCTCATATTCTGAACGCCCCGGAACAGAAAGTGTCAATATGAATGGTAAGATTTCAGCAAAAATAATTACAGAAAGAAGCAAAGCCCTACATCAATTATCAGAAAAAAAACACCAATATTTTTATAAAAAGAATGTAGGTTCAAATCAAAAAATCCTTATTGAAGCAAAAAACAGTAATGGAAAAATGTATGGGTTTACTGAAAACTATTTAAAAGTCGAGCTTGAATATAATGCAGAACTAATTAATCAAATAAAAACCGTAAAACTTGACAATCATAAAGAACCTGAACTTTTTAGTTGTTGATCTAAAAAGTAGTTTTATAGGGGCTAATTATCAGGTACATATTGTCAGGTACAAATTTTATTAGCTATTATAGAGAAATGCTAAGTCAAACATAACACTTTAATACTTAGGTACTACTGCAAATTTAGTGGAAAATCAAAAAAACATTCAATAAATAATATTTAACACTCAATAATCAATTAAAATTAAGGTACTAATAGTCAACACTTCGTTAAATTTTCGTTTCGCGCAAAGTCGCAAAGATTTGATTATTAACCTATTAATCTATGTTGTTGTTAATTTTTTAATAATCTGATATATAGGTATTTATAGAAATTCACCGAACTATTGAATAGTTGTCTTTAATTTTTATTATTTATGTATTTATGAAAGAATACGGTGTTATAATCCTATAGGTATGCTATCTGTTTTCTTTGTTTATTGTTTATTGAATGTTGCTTATTGAATATTTAAATTTTACCCACTAAAATGGTAGTAGAACCAAACAATTTAACAATATAACAATATAACAATTCATCAAATAATAATTTATCTAAATAATATTTTCTATTTTCGCACTTTTTAAAACAATAATCATATATATTTTATGTACCCAACTTTAACAGATTTAATTCAGGATCTTATTGGTGTAAATATCCCTTTACCCATTCAAACATATGGCTTTTTTGTAGCTCTAGCTTTTCTTTCAGGAGTGTATTTTATATCGCTTGAACTAAAAAGAAAAGAAAAAGAAGGTATTTTAAAACCCATTATTAAAAAAATACGTATTGGTGAACCGGCAAAAATATCAGCCCTTTTATTATCAGGAATTGGTGGATTTATCCTCGGTTTTAAAATTTTGGAAGCAGTACTGAATTACAGTGATTTTGTAGCTAACCCTCAAGAATTTATCCTCTCATTAAGAGGTAGTTTCATAGGTGGAATTGCAGGAGCCGGTATTTCAATTTACTTTACGTGGAAGGATAAAGAAAAAGAAAAACTACCAAAACCAAAATGGGTTGAAAAAGTTATTCATCCTTATGAATTATCAGGTAATTTTTTAATTATTGCAGCTGTTTTTGGACTTATTGGTGCAAAATTATTTCATAATCTTGAAAATTTTGATGAATTGCTTAAAGACCCGATTGGTTCCCTAATATCATTTAGCGGTTTAACATTTTACGGTGGATTAATACTGGGTGTTACATCAGTTTTATGGTACGCTAACAAAAACAATATTAATTTTTTACATATTGCTGATGCCGGAGCATTGGCTATACCTATGGGTTATGGTGTTGGACGAATTGGTTGCCAGGTTTCCGGTGATGGTTGCTGGGGAATTCCAAATCCTGACCCTAAACCGGATTGGTTAAGTTTTTTACCTGATTGGATGTGGTCATTTGATTACCCCAATAATGTAATAAATGCCGGAAAAGTAATTGAAAATTGTACAAGCGGTCATTGTCATGTACTAGACACACCTGTTTTCCCTACCCCATTCTACGAAACAACCTTAATGATGATTATTTTTGTCATTTTGTTTAGTGTTCGTAAAAAAATAAAGATACCGGGAATGTTATTTTCAATCTATCTTATTTTTGCCGGAATTGAACGTTTCCTTATTGAAAGTATCAGGGTAAATAATAAATTCATTATTTTTAGCCAGGAAGTTACACAAGCCGAAATAATTTCTACCATATTATTTCTAATCGGAATAGGTGGTGTTATTTATCTGTACAAAAACAGGGAAAAGGTAAAAAAATGGACTGAGCGAAGTATGCAGAAAAGCACATAATATTTTAGTTTTTATAAAAATAAACAGCCTAATTTACTTATGGATCTACAAAATTTATGTGCAGAGGCTAAAGAAATAATTAAAGAAACAGGTGCTTACATTTCAACAGAGGCAAAACAGTTTACTTCAGATGCTGTGGAGTCAAAAGGCAAACATGATTTTGTTTCTTTTGTTGACAAAACGGCTGAGAAACAATTAGTTAATGGCCTAAAAAAACTAGTGCCGGAAGCTGGATTCATTGCTGAAGAACAAACAGAAACTTATCAAGCAGAACAATATAACTGGGTAATTGACCCATTAGACGGTACCACAAACTTTATTCATGGCTTAATGCCTTACGCCATTAGCGTTGCTTTAATGCAAAAAGAAGAAGTAATCCTGGGGATTATTTACGAAATTTCGCGTGATGAAATGTTTTATGCATGGAAAGGAAGCAAAGCCTATTTAAACGGCAAGGAAATTTCTGTTACTAATGCAAATAAAGTTTCTGACTCATTAATTGCAACAGGTTTCCCTTATTATGATTACGACCGTCTTCCGCAATTTATGAAATCATTGGATTTTTTCATGCGTAATTCCCATGGATTAAGAAGATTGGGGTCCGCAGCAACGGATTTGGCCTATGTTGCCTGCGGAAGGTTTGATGCCTTTTATGAATACAGCCTTAGTCCATGGGATGTAGCTGCCGGTGTTTTAATTGTTCAGCAGGCAGGTGGAAAAGTTAGTGATTTTAATGGTAGTGGAAATTATATTTTTGGTAAAGAGATTATTGCCACAAATAATAATATATTTAATGAGTTTTTAAAAGATATTAAGGATATTATGAACTGATAACCTGCTCATTGTAAAAGATCAGAAGTGAACTTCCAAACAAACAAAAATATCAAAATAGCCGTAGTTATTCTTAATTGGAATGGTAAAGATTATCTTGAAAAATTTATTCCTTTATTAATCAAATATTCAAAATCAGAACATGTAGAAATTTATATTGCTGATAATGGCTCTACAGATGATTCTATATCCTTTCTTCAATCTTCTTTTCCTGAAATAAAAATCATTTTACTTGACAAAAATTATGGTTTTGCTGGTGGTTATAATAAAGCATTGGCACAAATTGATGCAGAATATTATATAATTTTAAATTCTGATGTTGAAGTAAGCGAAAATTGGATATTCCCCATCATTGACAAAATGGATGCTGATCATTCAGTTGCAGTAGCAATGCCCAAAATTAAGGCCTTTCATGATAAAAATTATTTTGAATATGCAGGTGCAGCCGGTGGTTTCATTGATAAATTTGGTTACCCATTCTGTCGTGGCCGTATATTAGATAAAATTGAAAAAGATACCGGGCAATACAACAATGAAAGCGAAATATTTTGGGCAAGTGGAGCCTGTTTATTTATCAGATCAGAAACTTTTCATGAACATAAAGGTTTTGATGAAGATTTCTTTGCACACATGGAAGAAATAGATTTATGTTGGCGAATAAAAAACACAGGGCAAAAAATCATGTACTATCCTAATTCAGAGGTATATCATGTTGGAGGTGGAGCATTACCCAATGACAGTCCCAAAAAGTTGTACCTTAACTATCGTAATAGCTTATTGATGCTTTTTAAAAACTTATCACGATCAAAACTGATCCTAATATTGCTCGTACGAATGGTTTTGGATGGTATGTCAGCATCTGTCTATATAGTTAAACTCGAGTTCTCTAATTTTTTTGCTGTTTTTAAGGCTCATCTATCATTTTACAAACTACTACCAAGGTTCATTTCAAAAAGAAAAAAAATGCTTACAAAAAGTAATTTTGCTTTAAAGGAAGTTTATGACAGAAGCATTGCTTATGACTACTTTGTCAAGAAAATATTTCTTTTTAAAGACTTACCTTTTAAAAAATTAACAAATATTAACCGGTAGTACATACAAACTTTAACATATTCTATTATTTTAGCATTTTTATTACTAAATATTTTTGTTCCAGAAAAAACAAACACCTTAAATAAAACACTAAATGTCAGATAGTTTAATCATTATCCCAACATATAACGAAATCCTAAATATTGAATCAATAATTAGGAAAACAATGTCATTAAAAGACAGTTTTCATATTTTAATTGTTGATGATGGCTCACCAGATGGAACAGGTAATAAAGTAAAAGAGTTACAAAGTGAGTTTGAAAATCGCCTATTTATACTGAAACGCGAAGGGAAACAAGGCTTAGGTACTGCCTATATTGCAGGATTTAACTGGGCCTTGGAACATAATTATGAGTACATTTTTGAAATGGATGCTGATTTTTCACATAATCCTAATGATTTACTGAACTTATATCAGGCTTGTGCAGTAGAAAAGAATGATGTTGCAATTGGTTCCAGGTATATTTCAGGTGTTAATGTTGTAAATTGGCCAATAGGCAGAGTCATAATGTCCTACTATGCATCTGCATATGTACGATTCATTACAGGAATGAAAATTATGGATACCACAGCAGGTTTTAAGTGTTATCGCCGAGAAGTATTAGAAACTATTAATTTTGATAATATTAAATTTAAAGGTTATGCTTTTCAGATTGAAATGAAATTTACTGCCTGTAAATACCGGTTTAAAATTGTTGAAGTTCCCATTATTTTTACTGATCGTAGTAAAGGAACTTCTAAAATGAGTGGAGGTATTTTTAACGAAGCCCTTTGGGGAGTTATTTTAATGAAATGGCGTAGCTTTTTCCGAAAATATGAAAGATAATATATCTAATTTAAATATCCTGATATATCGCAACCGATAATGTCGCATTTTGATGAATCAGAACCAGTAGAAGTTTTTGTTTTAAAAAGACTCTATTTTGTAATTACAGAGTCTTCTGATTTTAATCTTTCTCTTAACATTTCAAGTTCTTCAATATTTTGGCGAATTTCTTCTTCCTGAACAGCTTTTTCTTCAGCCTGTTTCTGTAATTTTTCAAGTAATTCCTGTGTTTTTCTACCGGTAAGCGAAGTAAATAAAATAGATGAAATATTCTCTGACACTTTTTCTACAAACTCGATCTCATGTTCCAGTAAAACATTAAAAGAGGCTATTTCTATAACACCAATTATATCTTCTTCCACTTTTAATGGTACTACTAACAAACTAAGTGGGCTTGCTGTTCCTAAACCTGAACGAATTTCCATATAATCGTCCGGCAATTTTGTCATGTAAATCCTCTTTTTCTCAAGGAAAGAAGCACCAATTACCCCTTCACCCAATTCGATTCTCTTTTTATGAAATCGGTTCCTATTATAGGCAAATGCAGCCATTTGCTCAATGTATTTATCTTCAGGATCGTTGTCATTAAGCAAAAATAATCCTCCTTGTGTAGCATCCAGGTATCTTACTAAGTTACTGATTATTTTATGCGAAATAATCCCCAGGTCTTCGCCTGTGCCTTTTATCACATCAGTAATTAGTGCTTGTCCTTCAGCAATCCAGTTCCGTCTCTTATTTTCCAATTGACGAATTTCTTCTTCTTTTCGTGCAACTTTAAGACTATGCCTCATTTCTATCAAGGAATTACCCAACTCATCACCTGTACTCAAAGCAGAAAATTCTGCATCCAGATTGCCTTTTTCAATCTCATTTGCAAAAGCCGTATATGAACTTACACCACTAATCAGGATATCCAATGAACTGGCCATTTCCCCGATTTCATCTTTTCGCTCAAATTCAAGCTCTTTAACCCTGTGACCTTTTGACATTTCAATAAGTTGCTGGTTCACATTCCCAATAGCTTCTGTAATATTTGCCCCCAGATAATACAATATAAAAGATGCTACTGCTACTAAAACAATTCCAATAAAAATAGTCAGCCAAATTAACTGGTTGATCTGTCGATTCAGCTCTCCTGTTTTTTTCTGCACTGTTTTTTCAATCTCATCAATATAAACACCTGTTCCAATCACCCAACCTAAAGGTTCAAAAAGCTTAATGAAACTCATTTTCGGCAATTTCTCAGTTTGTCCGGGTTTTGGATAAGAGTATTCAAGGAAACCTTCTCCGGATTCGTTACAAATATCAGCAAAAGCTTCATAAACATTTATATCTGTTCCCGGTATATAAAATACGGTAGACTTCTCTTCAAGTCCCGGCCGAGTGGCATGCATTTTCACTTTATAGGGGGGATCCAACTCATTTATCCATAGATAACCATCTGTTCCATATCGTAAAACCCTTAAATTTTCAAGGGTAATTTTTAATGTATAAATAAAAAGCATTTTTATATTCTCATTCCCACCTTCTGAAAGCATAATTCCATAAGTATCTTCTATAGCTTTGGAACTCCTTGTTTCATAACTTAGGGCAATCATGTCATAAGCAATGTTTACGATATCCTTTAACTGATCCTTAACTTTTTCGGTTTCCTCAAAACGATAGTTATCAATATTCTCAAGTGTTCTGGAGTAAAAACTAAAAATAGAAAAAGCCGCGATAGCTGCTACAGATAACAGTACCGTTATACTTGTATATAAAGGAAGTTTGGCTTTTATTTTCATCTGTTTATTTTTTAATTATTTCAATTTGCCGGATAGCCTTTTCCGCTGGAGCGGAAGAACCGCAATTTAAAAATAATCATTCTTGTATTTTCAATAACCTTTAGCTTATGAATATTTATAAAATAAAAATAAAATTATAAAATAATTATTTTTAACAGCTTGTTTCATAGTAAGCTATAAATTCATAGCTCTGTAAAAAATATATAGTTTTCGTGCAAACACTAAGTAAATACAGAAATTATATTAACACATATTTAATGCCGTATTTTACAATTTTATAATAATTTTATGTAAAAAGCAAGTGAACTTTGTAAATTATGCTTTCCTTTTTAAATTAAAATCATATTTGCGACAATATCCGAACTCAAAATTTTAATATCTTTGTATTACTGGTTTTTTTGTTTTATTTCATGGTTTAACGCCAAACAGATTAGAAGAATGTTCAAAGAAAATAATATTAATATAAAAAATAATTTCAGTAAAAATTTGATTTATGCTGGTATTGATTTAGGGTCAACAACTGCTAAAATTGCCGTTATTGACCATAATCAAAAATTAATTTTTTCAAGATACAAACGGCATAATACAAAAGTTAAAGAAACAGTAACTGAACTTCTGAACGAGGCAGAAAACCAATTAGGCGATATAAATGTATCGATTAAATTAACCGGATCTGCAGGTTTAGGAATGTCTGAAAGTACTGGAATACCATTTGTTCAGGAAGTAATTGCTTCATCAACAGTAGTAACGAAATATTACCCTGAAGTAAAAACACTAATTGACATTGGTGGGGAAGATTCAAAGATGATATTCTTTCACGACAAAAAAGCACCGGACATTCGTATGAATGGTAGTTGCGCAGGCGGAACCGGTGCATTTATTGATCAAATGGCCTCATTACTTAATGTTTCGCTTGAAGAATTTAATCAGCTTGCAGCCAAACATAAACAAATATTTCCAGTTGCCTCACGATGTGGTGTTTTTGCTAAAACAGATGTACAAAATTTGTTAAGCAGAAAGGTTAGTAAAGAAGATATTGCGGCATCTGTTTTCCATGCTGTAGCAGTACAAACAATGAATACACTTGCCCGGGGATATGATATAAAACACAAGGTGATTTTTGCCGGTGGCCCTTTTACTTTTCTATCTGAGTTATTGACAACTTTTATAAATGACCTAAAACTCAACAAAGATAATATTGAAATTGTAGAAAACCCTGAATTATTACCCTCTATAGGTACAGCATTAATAAAAAAAGATGGTATTACAGAGCAATTCAGTAATATAATAAGGAAAATTCAAAACCCTTCAAACAAACTGGTTATAAAAAACAGGCTGGATCCACTTTTTAAAAATAAACTTGATTTAGAAGAATGGAATAAAAGCAAGACCAGCTTTAAGGTCCCCAGGATAAAAATTGCCGGGATGAATTCAAATAAATGTTATTTGGGTATTGATTCCGGCTCAACTACAACAAAAATTAGTGTTATTGATGAAAATAAAAAACTTATTTTTTCCTGGTACGAAAACACCAAAGGAAACCCTGTTGAAACGGTAAAAAAAGGCCTGTCTGAATTTCATTCTTTATTAATCCGTGAAAAAAAAGAGCTGGAAATAGTTCAAACTGCAGTAGTTGGTTATGGCGAAGATTTAATAAAATCGGCCTTAAACCTTGACCATGGAATAGTTGAAACCATTGCACATTTTAATGCAGCAAAATTTTTCAATAAAAAAGTAAGTTTTGTTCTCGATATTGGCGGACAAGACATGAAAGCAATTTTTGTTGAAAATGGACTAGTCAACCGCATCGAATTAAATGATTCCTGTTCAGCTGGTTGCGGGTCATTTATAGAAACCTTTAGTAATTCTTTAGGGCACACCATACAGGAATTTTCAGAAATGGCATGCAGTGCACCAGCACCTTCAAACCTGGGAACCAGGTGTACCGTTTTTATGAATTCAAAAGTTAAGCAAAGCTTACGCGAAAATGCCACGGTAAATGATATTGCTGCAGGCCTTTCTATTTCAGTAATCAAAAACGCAATTCAAAAAGTACTTAAATTAAAAAACGTAGAAGAGATTGGTGATCATATTGTTGTACAAGGGGGTACTTTTCGAAACCCATCTATACATAAAGCTTTGGAACAAATGACTGATAAAAAAGTTATTTGTTCTGATATTCCTGAACAAATGGGTGCATACGGGGCTGCAATTTTTGCACTTGAAAAAAGCCTTGTTGAAAATAATCAAACAAATTTTAAAGGATTAAATGCACTTGATTCAATTTCTGATTACACAATAAAAGAGATACACTGCAAAGGTTGTGAAAACAATTGCAGCATAAGCAAGTTTACTTTTTCTAATGGTAATACTTTTTATTCAGGAAATAAATGTGAAAAATATTTTTTCAATAAAGGCAGCAGGTCAGAAAAAGGAGTAAACCTCTTTGATTTTAAATACAAACTATTATTTAACAGAGAAAATCAGTCAACAGCTCACAGTTCACAGTCAACAGTCAACAATTCAACGATTGTAGCTGAAAGCATGCAGAAACAAGTACCCGGAAACCAAAAACCAAAAACCAATAATAATCAAACTCGTAAACCGCAACCCATAACCCGCAACCTGCAACCCGTTATCGGAATCCCCAGGGTATTAAACATATACGAAAATTACCCTTTCTGGCATTCTTTGTTTTCATCATGTGGAATTAAACTTGAATTATCTGACCCATCAACTGTAAAGTTATATGAAAAAGGCTTGGGTTCAGTAATGTCAGACAGTATTTGTTTCCCTGCAAAAAACGTACACGGACATATAAATAACCTGGTTGAGAAAAAAGTTGACAGGATTTTCTTTCCAATGGCCATCTATGAAAAAAATGATTTTCCGGGATCTGACAATACTTTTAATTGTCCATTGGTTAGCAGCTATGCTGACGTTATCAAAAGCAGTATGAACCCTGAGGGGAAATTCAATATTCCACTTGATTCCCCTACAATTAATTTTAATGATGAAAAACTTCTTGAAAAAGCATGTATAGCTTATTTAAGGAAATTCCAGCTAAAAACATCAGTTATAAAAAAGGCTGTAAAAAGTGCCATAATTGCCCAATCTGAGTTTAAAAACACTTTACGTGAAAAAGCTAAAACCGTTTTAGAAAAAGCTGAACAATCAAACCGTTTAGTGGTTGTATTGGCAGGCAGGCCATATCATATCGACCCTTTAATTAATCAAAAAACACCTGAAGCACTATCTGATATGGGTGTTGATGTTATACCTGAAGATGCAATACCATTTTGCCAAAAAGATAGTTTATCCGATTTACAAATAATTTCACAATGGGGTTATACCAACCGTATTTATAATGCGGCACAATGGGTTGCCCGCCAAAATAATTATTTTCAACTGGTTCTGCTAAATTCTTTTGGTTGTGGCCCGGACTCCATTGTTATGGATGAAGTTACCGAGATTTTAAAAGCAAAAGGAAAAACAATGACCCTGATAAGGGTTGATGAAATAAGCAGTACCGGATCAGTCAGGTTAAGATTAAGGTCTATGATTGAGTCTGTCCGTATGTTAGATATGGATAAAAAACTGAAAGAAATTAAACGAAAAAACACACCAGAATTCAAAAATAAAGATAAAAACAGGTTAATAATTGGAGCTTATTTCGGCTATATTTATTCTGAGATTCTCCCTTCCCTGTTCAAATTAGCCGGATACAATTTGCAAACCCTTCCAAAACCAGACAAAGAATCGATAAAATATGGCCTAAAATATGCCAATAATGAAATTTGTTTCCCTGCAACTGTTGTAATTGGTGACATATTAAAAGCATTACATTCTCAAAAGTATAAACCTGAAGAAATTGCCGTTGCTATTACCCAAACAGGAGGGCAATGCCGTGCATCAACATATTTATCTTTAATAAAAAAGGGGATGATTGCTGCCGGGTTTGATGACATACCAATTGTTTCACTGGGAACATCAGGTAAAACCATAAACCCCCAGGAAGGTTTTAACCCAAACTGGAAAAAATTACTAAAAACTATATTTGTATCAATACTTTATGCTGATTCCCTTGCCAAAATGTATCATGCCATTACCCCACGGGAAAAGCATAAAGGTGATGCACGTTCAACAACGGATAAATACATTAAATCTGTTCAAAAATATATTACAGAAGATAACTCAAATGGTATTCTTAATGAACTGGAAAAGGCCGTTTCTGCATTTAATAAAATAGAGCTTAAGCATGATAACATACCTGCAATTGGCCTGGTAGGTGAAATTTATATAAAATATAATTCATTTGGGCACCAATTTATTGTTGATTGGTTAAATAACCAGGGAATAGAAGTAATTGTACCACCAATTGTTGATTTTTTTATACAAGAATTTGTAAATTTTGATGTAAATAAAAAAGCCAAATTAACAAAAGCTTCATGGAGTGATGTATTCGTCTATTTTCTTGAAAGAAAAGCGAATAAACATATTAACAAAATAGAAAAAATAAACTCAAAATTCAGATATCACAGGCCATTTCATAATATCAGGGATATGGCGGACAAAGCATCTAACATCCTCAACCTTGCAGCACAATTTGGCGAGGGCTGGTTAATTCCGGCTGAAATATCTGCCTTTGCAGAAGATGGTGTAAACCATGTTGTTAGTGTACAACCTTTTGGTTGTATTGCCAACCATGTAGTTTCAAAAGGGGTTGAAAAACGTATAAAGGACAAGTTTCCTGATATGAGTTTATTATTCCTTGATTTTGATGCTGATACCAGTGAAGTGAATATACTAAACAGGTTGCATTTTATGGTAGAAAATGTTTTTGCTTATAATGAATAAATATCCCCAAAACAATAGCTTAGTTTTTATTACCTTTTCAAACACAAAATTCTAAATTTTGCCAAAAACAAATAATTATCACTAAATTAGCACTTGGTACTATCTTTGAACTTAAGAAACCTATGAAATACTATTCAATTTTTATATTATCAGTCATTATTTTACTAATGGGTTGTGAAAAAAAATCAGAAACCATTATTGAATCAGGTGTGTCTTTTAAATTGGCAGAATCCCGTAAAGAATTAATTTCTGATATTAACTACCAATTGTTTTTTTCAATACCGCAATCTATAAAAGATACTGTTAAAGGAAAGGTTAAGATTAATTTTCTGTTAAAAAACAATGAAAATAATTTAATACTTGATTTTAATACAACAGCAGAAAATGTAAAATCGGTTGTTTCTAATGATCAAGAAACGACATATAAATTTGAAAATGGACACATAATAATTCCTGAAAAAAACCTAAACAAGGGTCTGAATCATCTTGAAATAGAGTTTATTGCCGGTAATAACGCCTTAAACAGAAACGAAGATTATTTATATACTCTTTTTGTACCTGACAGGGCTTCAACTGTTTTCCCTTGCTTTGACCAGCCGGATTTAAAAGCAACTTATAATTTGGATCTCGAAATGCCTAGTAACTGGATTGCTGTTTCAAATGGACTTGTTTATGACATTGATAACAAAAACGGTTCAAAAATTTATCATTTTGAAAAAAGCCCTTTAATCAGCACATACCATTTTGCCTTTGCAGTTGGTGAATTTAAAAAACTGAGCCGAACAAAAAATGGCCGTACATTAAACTTTTATCACAGGGTAACAAATCAGGCAAAAGTTGATTCAAATATTGATAAAATTTTTGACCTTCACTTTAATGCCATTGACTGGTTGGAAGAATACACAGGGATCCCTTACCCGTTTAAACAAATGGAATTTATTTCCATACCTTCTTTTCCATTTGCGGGCATGGAACATGTTGATGCCACTTTTTACAGGGAATCGAAATTATTTTTGACTGAATCGGCCACGCTTGAAGATAAATTAAGCCGGGCAACATTAATTAATCATGAAACATCACATATGTGGTTTGGGAATTTGGTTACAATGAAATGGTTTGATGATGTTTGGTTGAAAGAAATATTTTCCAGTTTTTTACCCACAAAAATGGTAGAACCTATTTTTCCTGAAATTGACCTTGACTTAAATTTTATTAATACACATTTTCCAAGGGCATATCTTATTGACAGGACAAATGGGAACCACCCTGTTAAACAAAAACTTGATAATTTAAAATATGCAGGAACGCTTTATGGTAAAATAATTTATGATAAAGCCCCAATTGTACTGGCAAAGTTAGAAATGCTTATTGGAGAAGAAAATTTACAGGAAGGTTTGAAAGAATATTTAAAAAAATATGCCTATGGTAATGCAGATTGGAATGATTTAATTAAAATTTTAGATCAAAAAACTGAAATCAATTTATTAGATTGGAGCAAAACATGGATTGAACAAGCAGGTATGCCTCATGTGTTCTGCAATTATTCAATTTTGAACAATAAAATCGACTCATTTTCAATCCATCAAAAAGATGATCAAGAAAAAAACCGGGTATGGAAACAAAATCTTGAAATTCTACATTCAAAAAATGGCATAGTAAAGCGTTATCCAATTTTTTTAGAATCTAAAGAACAACTAGTAAAAGAACTGGAAAAAAATGAAAAGCCAGATTATATTTTACTAAATAGTAATGGCTATGGGTATGGGTATTTTGAATTGGATTCACTAAGCCAGAACTTTTTATTAGACAATGTCAGTGAAATTAAAAGTGCAGAAATTAGAGCGATCGTATACATAACCTTATTTGAAAATTTATTAAATTATAAAATAACACCACAAGATTTTATAACATCAATTTCCTGGGCATTGGAGAAAGAAGATGAAAAGCAAAACATTCCATTATTATTAAATTATCTGAGCAAAACATGGTGGTTTTTTTTAGATAATAAAACTCGCCTTGAACTTTCAGAAAAGACTGAGAATTTGCTATTTTCATTGATCAAGAATGAAGAAAAACCTGAAATAAAGTCATTAATTTACCAAACACTCTCATCCATATTTATCAGTGAAATAAGTACAGAAAAATTTTATAAGGTATGGAAAGATAAGAAACCCATGTATGGCCTAAAACTCAGCAAAAATGATTATACGAACCTTGCTTATGAACTTATTGTACGCGATCACTGGGCGAATAAATTTATTGAATCAGAACAACTCTCAAGATTGGGAGATTGGCATACTAAAAGCAAGATGGAATTTATTTTATCTGCTGTTTCGGTAGATGAAAAAATCAGGGATCAGTTTTTTGAAAGCCTCAAACATTATGAAAACCGCCAACATGAAATATGGGTTCGAACAGCCTTAAAATATTTAAACCATCCGCTTAGGGCAAACCAATCTGTAAAATATTTAAAACCCTCGCTTGAAATGCTTAGCGAAATACAACAAACCGGCGATATATTCTTTCCAAAAAACTGGCTTGATAATACAATTGGAATGTATAATAATGCCGAAGCTGCAAAAATAGTGAAACAATTCCTTGATGAAAACCCAAACTACAATAAAAATTTAAAAGCTAAAATTCTTCAATATTCTGATATGCTATTTAGGGCTGAAATAATAAACAATAAGTAAGAAACCTCAATTTATATCAAAATGTTTTTTTACTAATTGTCCTCATTATTATCTTTTTAAATAAATTAATCATAAGAATCATATAATTTTTATTCATGAAAAAAATACTATACCTCTTTATCTTTTTAGTAATCTTATTTGGATGTAATAATCAGAAAAAACTTGAAAACCTAAAAGAAAATGAAGCCTTTGTTGGGGCAATGACCAAAAACAAAAACAGCTTTTATTATATAAATACTAATTCATACCCAAACCATCGAAAAATTTTACCCATAGGTATTTTTGATTCTGGAATTGGCGGCTTAACTGTTATGGACGCTATAATCAATTTTGATAAATTTAATAATTCTGATTTATCTGAAAATACAGACAGTATTAAAGATTTTATTAATGAACGGTTTATCTACCTTGCTGATCAGGCAAATATGCCTTATAGCAATTATGCTGAAGTAGGGAAAGAAAACTTATTGGCAGAACATGTTTTGAAAGATGTACAATTCTTAATTGGTAATAAATATTATTTATCAAATCGCTCAGAAAATTACCAAACAGATAAGCTACCGGTAAAATCAATAGTAATTGCCTGTAATACCGCTACTGCATATGGAAAAGCTAAAGTTGATGAATTAATGAATGTTACAGGATTAAATATAAAAGTTATCGGCGTAATTGATGCTGGCTGCCAGGGTGCAATTGATGCTATTAAGGATGAAAAAGATGGAATAATAGCTGTATTTGCAACACCTGCCACAGTAGCTGCAAATGCTTATCCTAAAACGTTGCAGAAAATTTTAAAAGAAAATGGTTTTAACATAAAAATTAAAACACACCAACAAGGAGGAAAAGGCCTTCATGAATCAATTGATGCAGATATGCAATTTATTAATAAAAAACTTACAAAACCAAGTTCCGATTATATTGGTCCTTCTTTGCAAAACGATAAATATCTACTCAAAAAAGAATTATTAGCTTTTTATAACTTTAATACCACAAACAATCAAATCCTTTTTAACAAAGAAAATCTGAATTCATCAGATACCATACAAATTAACTCCGTTGAAAATTATGTACGCTACCATATTGTTAGCCTACTTGAAACCATTAGGAAAAAGGATGCAAACTTGCCCCTAAAATCAATAATATTAGGATGTACACATTATCCTTACGTGGTAGACACAATAAATTCAGTTTTAGACGAATTAAGGCATTTAGCAATTGATGGGGAACTACCTTACAAAAATATTTTGGCAAATAAGGTGGAATTAATTGATCCGGCACAAAATACAGCAAAAGAATTATTTGAGTATCTGAAAGAAAACAAAATGCTAAATGCAGAAAATGAGCAAATAATTGAAACTGATCAGTTTTATATTAGCAAAGCTAATCTTGATAATCCAAAAGTGGCAACTGAAAATGGCAAATTCACCTATAATTACAAATACATTATACGGAAGCCTAATGATATTCAGGAATATATAAAGGTTGTGCCTTTTAACCACACAAGTATTTCTGGTGATATTTTACTTAATATTAAACAACGACTCCCTGAAACATACAAAGAAATTGAGGAATATATTAAAACCTTAAAAGAATAACAATCAAGCGTATGAGAATTATTTTAAAAGACTATTCAGTATTACTATTAATAGTTGTCAATTTATTTCCGATTATTGGTGCATTACTACTAGGTTGGGACATTTTTGAAATTGTAATCCTCTACGTACTTGAGACCTTTATTATTGGTCTATTAAATATTTTCAAAATGTTTTTTACCAAAGGAGTTGAAAAGTTCTTTATGGTCCCTTTTTTTCTAATACATTACAATTTGTTCATTTTAGGTCAATCTATTTTTGTGATTATTCTCTTGGGTGGCGGAATAAATAATAACAAATTTTTTGAAAGTGGTTCATTGGATTACCTATTTTCAATTATAGGTAACCGGGACTTTATAATTGCTGTTTTTTTGATCATTTTTAGTCATGGCTTTTCATTTATTAAAAATTTTATACGGAAAAAAGAATATGTAAAAATGGACGCTATTAAACTCATGTTTGCCCCCTACCAACGTATCTTTTTACAGCAAATAATGGTCATTGGTGGAGCTTTTATTATTTTGCTATTTAACACCCATGTAGGAATTTTAATCATAATGATAATATTAAAAACCATGCTTGACCTTAGGGCACATTATAAATCTCATAATCCAGATTAAGTTTCGTTTTGATAATGTGTTTTTTTATAAATAATTGAAAAAAGATTATGCAATTCAATTTCAAAGACAAATCAGAAATAACACTTATTGCAGTAAATATATTTCCAATTATTGGCGTGATTTTTTTTGGATGGGATATTTCTCAAGTGGTTATTTTATATGTACTTGAGACCTTTTTAATTGGTTTATTTAACATACTAAAAATGTTTTTTGTAAAGGATGGAGGAAAACCTTTTCTGATACCGTTTTTCTTTTTTCACTATAATGGATTTATTTTAATCCAATCCGTATTTGTGGTTTTACTTTTAGGTGGTGAAATAAATGATTCCGGACTTTTAACTACGAAAACCATTGACAATTTATTTTTAACATTCACAAATAGAGACTTTATTATTGCTATTTTCATTATTATATTTAGTCATGGTAGTTCATTTTTTAGGAATTTTATTAAAAATAGGGAGTTTGAGCGTGTTAAATTAGGGAATCTCATGTTTGCACCATACAAACGCATTTTTGTGCAGCAATTCATGGTAATTGGCGGTGCCATGATTGTCATGCTTTTTCATGCACCTATGGGTTTTCTAATCATTTTAATAATTCTGAAAACCTTTCTTGACCTAAGAGCTCATAATAAATCACATACACCGGGTTAAGATACCAAATAATAAAATATTTCATATAATGAAAACCCCTAAAAAACAGGCCAGACAATTCAATTTTAAAGACAAATCAGTAATAACACTAATTGTAGTAAATATATTTCCAATCATTGGTGTGATATTTTTTGGGTGGGATATATTTGAAGTGGTTATGCTCTACGTTATAGAAACTATTATCGTTGGCACTTACAATGTATTAAAAATGAGTTTTGTAAGAGGCGATCAAAAAAGGTTTACGATACTATTTTTTATATTTCACTATAACTTTTTTATTCTGATTCAATCCATTTTTGTTATTGTACTCATTGGTGGAGATAATGCTGGTAATATGGGACCAGACATTGGCCAGGGCTTTCATAATTTATTTAGTTTGTTTTCAATCAGGGATTTTAAAATTGCTGTTTTATTAATTATTATCAGCCATGGAATAGCCTTTTATAAACATTTTATAAAGCCTAAACTCTATAGAAATTCAGATCTGGAAAAACTGATGTTTGAACCCTATAAACGTATTTTTGTTCAACAATTTATGGCTATTGGTGGTGCTTTTGTCGTTATGATGCTTCAAGCCCCAATGGGCTTTTTAATTATTTTAATTTTGATGAAAACTTTTTTTGATTTAAGGGCACATCATAAAGCACATAACCACTTTAAAAATCAAAACATTTAGGACATCACAATTAATAATCAATTAATATCTTCAATTTCGTCAATTCCTGCATTTGACTTATAGGTTCGGAACCGACCGCCCTCATGATAATAATTAGTAACATTGTATGATTCAGGGAACCAGCCTGATTGCTTATCTTCATCAGTTAGGTCATAATAAATATTGCTGGTAA
>JBDLJL010000010.1:0-53863 GCA_039714415.1 Bacteroidota bacterium | reverse complement strand
ATCCACATTCTACAAGCGACACACTCAAAGTATACTACACTTAATAATCATCCTTCCCGAAATATCGGGACAAGCTGTGTGTGTTAAAATTACTATCATAGCCTGCCCCGAATATCGGGGGATGTTTCATCCGTTTATTCTCATTTTTTTATGGTCGGGTGGAATCGTATGTGAAAAATAATCATTCCTATGTATCTTATTATTATTTTTTAACGAGTTTATTTTTTATCTTTTTACTTTTGCATTACGAATTATTAAAAAATACAGCTATGTTAAGAATAATAAAATTGTTTTTTTTTATAATTTTTCCTTTGGCTATTGCAAATAGTCAAGATTTGAAAACAAACAAATTAAAAAGTACAGGAAATTATTATAGTGAACATCAAGCTTTTATTAAACCCAACAAAACCTTTTTGATAAAACCGGATTTTGAGTTTAATGCTATAGCTATTAAAGCAGTAACCAAAGATTTTGAAAATTCTTTTGCCATTTTGGGTAATGATACTATATATTTTAATAAAAATGATGATTATCAACCCAATGATGGTTTTTTACTCTCGGATCTTATATTTTCATCAACATTAGTGAATAATTTCAAAATATTTTCAGGAAATATTGACGGGCAAATTATTATTTACCTGATAAATGGTTTACCAGACCAATTAACAACTGAAAAAATTACACTTCTAAAAAATAATTTTAAATCAAACAAAAATCAGTTAGCATTTTGTATGGATCCTCAATCAATTGATCAATCTGTTTGGCGTGCAGGGCTGGCACCACCCGACTACGATCGCGTTTTTACTGAAGTCAATCACTGTATAATCCATCATGCAGCCGGCTCAAATACAGATACTGATTATACAGCAGTAGTAAGAAGTTATTATATTTTACACACGGAAACTAACGGTTGGTCTGATATAGGCTATAATTATTTAATTGCACAGGATGGGACTATTTATAAAGGAAGGGATCCCGAAACGGGAGAGCAGGATAATGTAAGAGGCGCCCATTTCTGCGGGAAAAACTCTAACACTATGGGTATTTGCATTTTAGGGAACTATATGGAAGTTGAACCTCCAGAAGCTGCTTTAAACTCACTAGGGGAACTTTTAAGCTGGAAATTAAATA
Source organism: Bacteroidota bacterium (assembly GCA_039714415.1). Taxonomy (GTDB): domain Bacteria; phylum Bacteroidota; class Bacteroidia; order Bacteroidales; family NBLH01; genus NBLH01. The sequence goes on along the minus strand of JBDLJL010000010.1, from coordinate 52,732 downwards.
AAGACGGTCTTGACCCTTTTGGAACATCTTATCATGTTGACCGGGATTTAGGAACTATTGCCGGCCACCGAAACGGTTGTTCCACATCCTGCCCAGGTGACTACCTATATAATCTCCTTGGCGAAATAAGACAACAAGTTGCTGACAGTATGGTAAATTGCGTAACGGGCTTAGAACTTATCAGTAACAATACAGATCAAATCCTGATATATCCTAACCCAACCAATGGAAATAACTTTAATTTGAATATTAATCCAGATTTTGAAATAAACGAAATTAAAATGTTTGATATCGGTGGTAAATTAATTATCAATAAACATATTAACAAGCAAAACAAGCAGATAAATATAGAAACCAAAAACCTAAAAAATGGTATTTACATAATTAAACTTATGGGTAAAAATTCTGTTCTAACAAAGAAATTAATAATCAGGTAGCTTCATAACAATAAACAAGATGAGTTCAAATATACCAATGGCCGAAAGGTTACGCCCTAAAACTTTAAATGAATACATAGGCCAGGAACATTTGGTTGGTGAAAAAGGAGTACTTAAAAATATTATAGAGACCGGAAATATTCCATCTATGATTTTATGGGGGCCACCCGGTGTTGGTAAAACAACACTTGCAAAACTGATTACCAATCAGTTAAAAAGACCATTTTACACTCTTAGCGCAGTACATTCAGGAGTGAAAGATGTAAGAAACGCCATTGACCAGGCAAAAAAGCAACAATTTTTTAATACACCAAATCCAATTCTTTTTATTGATGAGATTCACCGTTTTAGTAAATCACAACAGGATTCACTTCTGTCTGCAGTGGAACAGGGAATAATTACATTAATTGGTGCTACAACAGAAAATCCATCATTTGAGGTTATATCACCACTTTTATCACGCTGCCAGGTGTATATTCTCAACTCTTTGGACGAAACAGACCTAAAAAAACTATTAGATAATGCTTTAAATAATGATATTGAACTAAAAAAACAAAAATTTATAATTGAGGAAACAGAAGCTTTATTTCGCTTTTCTGGTGGTGATGCCAGAAAACTGTTAAACATTCTGGAGCTTATGTTGCATAGTTATATTGGCGAAAACAAGATTATTATTAACAATAAAACGGTTACAGACAAATTACAGGAAAATATATCTTACTATGATAAAAAAGGGGAAATGCATTATGATATTATTTCCGCATTTATCAAATCTATAAGGGGCTCCGACCCAAATGCAGCAGTATACTGGTTAGCACGGATGCTTGAAGGTGGAGAGGATATAAAATTTATTGCACGAAGGTTAATCATTTTGGCATCAGAAGATATTGGGCTGGCAAATCCAAATGCACTTTTGCTTGCTAACAATTGCTTTCAGTCAATTAATGTAATTGGTATGCCCGAAGCCAGGATTATTTTATCACAAACTGCCATATACCTAGCAAATTCTGCTAAAAGTAACTCGGCATACATGGCCATTAATGATGCCCTTTCACTGGTACAACAAACCGGCGATTTACCAGTTCCTTTGCATTTAAGAAATGCACCTACCAAACTCATGAAAAATATAGGGTATGGTGCTGATTATCATTACGCCCATCAATATGATGAAAATTTTATTGATCAGGAATATTTACCGGATAAAATTTCAGGAAAATCTATTTACAAATCAGGTAACAACCCTAATGAGAACAAATCAAAAGAATTGCTAAAAAAAAGATGGGGGAAAAAATATGATTGCTAATTAAATGGTAATCAAATGGTCATTAAGTAGTCATTAGATAGTTATTAAGTTATTGGTGATTTGGTGATTTGAGGATTTGAAGATTCGGTGATTTGAAAAAAGTACAAATAAACAGATAATCATTGAATGACAGCGATACTTCGACAAGTGATACAGTGAGTATATCGAACTGCTCAGTATACGCAAATGACTAATTATCTAATTACTAAAAATAAAAAAGAGCCTGCCAAAAATGACAAACTCTCCTATAATTTAAATTATAATCCGTAATTATTCCCCCTGATAATTGGGATTTTCCATAAGTTCCATTCCACAATTCGGGCACTCACCTTCTTTATCAGAACCACTTTGTTTACAGTGGTCGGGACAAATATACTTTGAAGTATATTCTTTTCCTAGTTCCTGATTTTCATTCTCATCAACTTTGGCAGATATCGTGTCAACATTAATTGTTTCCTCAACAGCCACTTCAGTTGAATCTGAATTTTCAGAATCAGTGCCTTCAGTAGAATTACATGAAGCCATGACTAATAAAAATAATCCGGATATAATTAAACTGATTTTCTTCAACTCTATTCTCCTTCAGTTGTTTCTTCTTCAGTTGCTTCTTCTTCAACAGCAGTTGAATCTGGAGCTACAACTTCTTCTACAACAGGCTCATCAACAACCTCTTCTTCAACTACAACTTCTTCAGTAGTTTCTTCAGCAGCTTCTTCGCCACCACATGCATAAAAAGCAGTAAAACTAACCATTGCAAAAGCAATCAATAATAATTTAAATCTCTTCATAATAATAAATATTTAAATAAGGTTAATAAGAATGAGCAAAAGTAGCATTTTTTCAAAAAAACCAAAACTTTTTCAAAAAAACATCAAAAAAAAGTTAAAATTCGTCAAAAAAACACCGTTTTTGACATTTTTCACAAATCTATTTTATAATTTTAATATCTTTTTGTCTTCTGAAATTGTTATTTTAAATTTAAATTAATACTTAATCCTGCCCTTAACCATCTTCCAGGCAAACTAACATTTTCAATTTCCTGATATTTAATATCCAACAAATTACTTCCTTCAACATATAGCTTTATGTTCTTTAGTTGATAGAACATTCTTAAATCCAATAACCAAGCAGCTTTATATTCTTCAGGATTCAGCCACTCTCCAACCTCTTGGTCGTATGAAATGAATGTCCCATTACGTTTTCGGTAATTAAACTTCCAGCTCGCTTTTAACTTTTTATAAACATTATGTTCCATAGTAAGGCTAAAATTATGTTGTAAATAGTCAAGAACATACTTTGAAATATATTCTGAACTGCTTTTATCCATATCAATATACGAATAATTAAACCTGATAAAATTTATAGGGAATTTTTCGGAAGTAACATTGCGTAAAGAAAACTTTGCAGAAAATTCAAAACCAGCTGCATCAACATTCGTTATATTATTGCTTTCCCATAAATCTTCAGGATTTTGTTTAACCCAGTCGATAATATTTGTTCCATACCTTCTAAAAACAGCAGATTGTATAACCAAAAAGTTATTTATGTATTTAGCACCAAATTCATAGGTTAACGCTTCTTCGGCAACTAAATCTTTATTCCCAATATTGGTAGGACCAACATAATAAAGATCAGTAAATGAAGGAACACGGCCAGAGATATTAGCTGAAGCCATAACACTTAAATGTTCAATTACAGTATAACTTAAATCAATACCCGGATAAAAATTCCATCCAAATGATGAATTCCAATTAGCCATTAAGCCAGCAGATATATTAAATTTATTCCATTGAATTTGTTGTTCAACAAAAGTGCTTATATTCTGCCTGTTGCTCCCGTTTGTATAAAATTTATCATCTACCCCTAAAATTGGTTTTTGATTATCTAAAGGATCGCCAAGCTTATTGCTTAAAATAGATTCTAAATTCAAATCTAATCCTATTGATGTTTTACCGAGCTTGGTTTCAATATTTGAATTAACGGATAAGCCATATAAATTATTTGTGTGGTAATTGGGACCTGAATACCAACTTGCAGGATTATCGCGAAAAAGTTCAAAACGATCAAAATTTAATCGCCAATATGCTGAATAGTTCATATTTACCTTCCCTTTTGAGTTATATCTGGCACTAGCAAATGCTGATTTATTTTGCTCATACTGATTAGGATAAACAGGTGTGTAAAAACTATTTGCTCCGAAAGATTTATCTAAAAAGCCTGCTTGAATGCCGAACTCACCAGAATTTATTTTCTGCCCGCCTGAATAGTAGAAATTAAGAATATCAAAATCCGTATTTTCTTTATAACCAGCAGATTTCTTTTTTGATAATGAAATGTAATTTTTAAAATTCTTTATAGAATAATTTGATGACAATTTTGCTCCATACAACTCATAACTGCCCCCCATTAAAGAAAAGTGAATATTATTTTTATCCTCAGTGTATGTGATTATATTTACGGCACCGCTAAAAGCATTGTTACCATAAACCCTTGCCCCGGAACCTTCCAATACTTCAATTCTTTGAATATCCTGAATATCAACAGGTAAGTTTAAATTAAAATGTCCTGTTTGGGGATCATTAACGCGCATACCATTAATAAGTACCAGACCTTGCTCAAAAGATCCTCCCCTGATATTCATATCAGCCTGCACACCAAACGCACCTCTTGACCTTATATCAACACTTAGTACTGAACTTAGAATGTCATTGATACCAGTTGCCGGAACCGAAGATATCTCTTCACGATCAATTATAGTTATTATTCTGGATGCATCTGAATATTTTAATTCCGTACGAGCAGCTTTTACCATAATCTCCTCAATCTTTACAGTATCGGTCTGAGCTTGCGTTGTAAATGCATTCATAATGAAATAACTAACAGAAAGCACTGAAATTTTAATAACTTTACTCAGAGAAAGCAAAACAGAATAATTTTTCCTACTCCACTTATTAAAATGGAGCTCATTTTTCATAAATTTAAATAAATAATTTTTCATACGTTTATTTTTTAATGTTTTTGATTTTTGATTTTAAGCGCGCAAAGATAATTGTATAATCTAATAATTTTAATGATATAGTACAGATTTCAAAATTAGTCCGTAAATAATTTTCAATATGGTCTGATTAGTCAATTAATCAACCAACTTTTTAATATATTATTCCTAATTTTAGCCGGTTTTATTATTTTTTTTCAATCAGCAATTAATTATTTAAGGATATCTTAATTAAACAGATTACAAATTAGCAAAAAATACTTTTTAAAAAATTTTTTAACTACCTTTACGTTTTTAAATTTTTTAATAATAACAATTCCTTCAATATGAATAACGACTCAAAATCAACTAATTATGGTCTCGCCTTCTCTGTTTTAACAAGTTTATTTTTTATGTGGGGCTTTTTTACAGTGCTAAACGATATATTGATACCCCACCTAAAATCAATATTTGACCTGACACATTTTATGGCCATGCTAGTACAATTTGCCTTTTTTGGGGCATATTTTATCGGTTCCGTAATATATTTTATCATTTCGGTTAGTTACGGCGACCCAATAAATAAAATTGGTTATAAGGGTGGGATATTGTTAGGTCTGGCAGTTTCCGCTATTGGTAGCGGATTGTTTTTTCCGGCAACCATAGTAAATCAATACTGGTTATATTTAACAGCACTATTTATAGTTGGTTTAGGTTTCACGCTTTTGCAAATAGCTGCAAACCCATATATTGCCATCCTTGGCTCACCTAAAACCGCTTCAAGCAGATTAAATCTTGTTCAGGGTTTTAATTCGTTAGGAACAACCATTGGCCCGATTATAGGCGGATACCTTATTTTTCACTATTTTGCAGGTGTACAGGCTGTTAAAGTTCCTTATTTAATATATGCAGGGATCTTTTTGTTCCTGGCTCTCCTCATTATTGTAATTAAACTTCCCCGTGTAACAGATCCAACTGAAAAAGTTGATGGGTTCGGATCGTTACAACATAAAAACCTGGTTTTAGGTGCTGTGGCAATCTTTATGTATGTAGGTGCAGAAGTAAGTATTGGAAGCATATTAATTAGTTTCCTTGGTTTGGAAAATATAGCCGGTCTAAAAGAAGTAGATGCCAGCATGTATTTATCATTTTATTGGGGAGGATTAATGATTGGTCGTTTTCTTGGTGCAGTTTCCCTTAGCGATATGAAAAATAAAGTGAATAAATATCTTTTAATGATAGGAATACCTATTGCTGCTTTTCTGATAATATGGTATCTTAAAGGGCTTGAAATAGCTTTAATTTATGGAATTTTCCTTATCATAAACCTTTTTGCATTTTATTTAGGCAAATCAAAAGCAGGAAGAACTTTAATGATATTTTCAATATTTATCGTATTCTTTTTAGCAATAACCTTAGGCTTTCAGGGTTCAGTTGCCATGTGGGCAGTAATTGGGATTGGCCTTTTTAACTCAATTATGTGGTCAAATATTTTTACTTTAGCAATAGCCGGTTTAGGAAAATATACGAGTCAGGGCTCATCAATGTTAGTAATGGCAATTCTTGGCGGGGCTATTATTCCGCCAATACAAGGTGCTGTTGCTGATGCATTTGGTGTACATGCATCTTTTATAGTTCCTGTATTCAGCTATATCTACCTTGCTTATTATGGTTGGAAAGGACATTTACCGGGGAAATTTAAAAAACATTAATAGAAAACCGAACATAGTAAAACAAGTGATAAAAAACAAATTGTAAGGGTATACTAATTCTAAATAAGGCTAAAGAAAAGGCTAAAGTTGTTTTTATAAAACGCACAGGTCTCAAATAATTTTCCTTTGCCTTTTCTTATTTATATTTTGCCTAGCCAAATATTTGCGATATAAACCGAAAATAATTAATATTACAGATGTCTAAAAACAGTTTTAAAATATGAAAGAACTTTGTATAGGTATTGATATTGGGGGAACAAATACAGTTATAGGTGTAGTAGACAGGGATGGTAATTTTTCAGCAGAAAATTCAATTTCTACAAAAAAATATCAGAAAATTGATAAATTTATTGAAGCCCTGAATAATTGTATAAAAGAAAGTCTTGATTCAATTAACACCAATTACATATTAAAAGGCATTGGTATTGGTGCACCAAATGGTAACTATTATAATGGTAGTATTGAATATGCACCAAATTTAAATTGGTATGAAATAATCCCCCTGTCAGATATCATAAATAAACAATTTCATGTACCAGTAGTTTTAACAAATGATGCTAATGCTGCTGCCATGGGCGAGATGATATACGGAGCTGCAAAAAACCTTAACGACTTTATAGTTATAACCCTTGGAACAGGCCTTGGAAGTGGCCTGGTAGTTGATGGAAAAGTGGTTTATGGACACGATGGTTTTGCTGGCGAGATTGGTCATACAATTTATGACCCGAACGGCAGAATGTGTGCATGTGGCAGAAAGGGTTGCCTGGAAACCTATGCCTCTGCAACTGGCATAAAGAGAACGGTAATTGAATTATTAAATAACCCGGATTCAAAGAGCATATTAAATAAAATTCCTAAAAATGAACTCGACTCGAAGGATATATATGAAGCTGCAGTAAAAGGTGATAAAATAGCTTTAGAAGCCTTTGATTACACAGCAAGGGTACTTGGGCTTAAGTTGGCTGATTCTATAGCTTATACAAGCCCTGAGGCAATATTTCTTTTTGGGGGACTTGCACTCGCAGGTGATTATATTTTAAAGCCTACTAAAAAATATATGGAAGAAAACCTTCTTAAAATTTATAAAAATAAAGTAAAACTTGAACTCTCTGGATTAATGGGAAAAAATGCAGCTATTTTAGGGGCAGCAGCACTAATTTGGAAAGAATTTGATTAACAAATTGGTCATTAAGTCATTGGTCACTAAATAAATTCACAGGGGAATGAACATCTCCTGTAAAAATGATAGCGTACTGTCTTTCAATATGTTATCATCTTACAACTCACATTATAACACACTAAATATCATACCCTTACAGGTAATTATAAGATATGCCTGTTGATTTATAAAAATACAACCAATAACATTCAATGATTAATACACTAAAGACTAACTATATAGATATATGAAACTAGCAAAAAATATTTTCGGTATTTTTCTGTTGAGCATTCTGGTATTATTTAGCTCATGTCAAGAAAAAAAAATTAAATCTCTAACAAAATGGGTTGATCCATTTATTGGAACCGGGGGACATGGACACACATATCCTGGTGCAAGTACGCCTTTTGGTATGGTCCAGTTAAGTCCTGATTCACGTTTAACCGGTTGGGATGGTTGCTCAGGATATCATTATTCTGATACAACAGTTTATGGTTTTAGCCATACACATTTAAGTGGAACCGGTGTTTCTGATTATGGTGATATTTTGCTAATGCCCACAAGGTGCAATTATAGTTTCAAAGATGGTGATAGTGAATATGGCTATGAATCAGGTTTTAAGCACGAAAACGAATGGGCCGAACCCGGGTATTACGGAGTAATTCTTGACAGATATAATATTTTAGCTGAGTTAACTGCTACTGAACGCACAGGTATGCATAAATATACTTTCCCTGAATGCCCCAATGCACATATCATTTTGGATTTAAAACACAGGGACATGGTACTGGAATCATCATTAAAAGTTAATGGTGATACAGAAATAGTTGGAATGAGAAGATCCAAGGCTTGGGCAACGAACCAGTTCATTTATTTTGTTGCACAGTTTTCTAAACCTTTTACCAATGTGAATATTACTGTAAACGATACTATAAAAACTGGCATCAAAGAAGCGAAAGGCACTAATCTTAAAGCATTTATTGATTATGACGTTTATGATCAGGAAGCAATTATAGTAAAAGTTGGTATTTCGGCTGTTAGTGTTGAAGGGGCTAGAAAAAACCTGGAAGCTGAAAACCCGGGATGGGATTTTGATAAAATTAAAGCTGAAGCTGAAAATAAATGGAATAAAGAGTTAAATAAAATTCAAATTGAAGGTGGTACCGATGATCAGAAAAAAATATTCTACACTTCACTTTATCATGCTTATTTAAACCCAAACCTTTTTATGGACGTTGATGGAAAGTATCGTGGAACTGATATGCAGGTTCATCAGGCCGATGGTTTTAATAATTACACAATATTTTCACTCTGGGATACTTTTAGGGGAACCCACCCTCTTTTCACCATAACCCAACAAAAAAAGACACTTGATTTTATAAAAACATTTCTGCATCAATATGAAAATGGTGGACAATTACCGGTTTGGGAACTTGCAGGAAATTATACCGGTTGTATGATAGGTTATCACTCAATTCCAGTCATTGCCGATGCATATGTAAAAGGAATTACTGATTTTGATATCGAAAAAGCATTTATTGCTATGAAATACAGCGCTGATAGGGAACATCTTGGACTTGACGCATACAAAGCAAATGGTTTTATTGGAGTAAATGATGAAGCTGAATCAGTATCAAAAACCCTGGAATATGCCTATGATGACTGGTGTATTGCACAAATTGCCAAAAAATTAGGAAAAACAGATGATTACCAGCGATTTATTAAAAGGGCACAGTTTTATAAAAATATTTTTAATCCAAAAACGGGCTTCATGCAGCCTAAACAATTAAACATTTGGAAAACGCCCTTTGATCCATCCGAAGTTGATTTTAACTTTACGGAAGCAAATTCATGGCAATATAGCTTTTTTGTACCACAGGATGTGCAAACACTGATTAATTTGCATGGCGGCGATGATGGGTTTACGAATAAACTGGATGAATTGTTTACGGCAAGTTCAGAAACTACCGGCCGTCACCAGTCTGATATTACAGGACTAATTGGACAATATGCGCATGGTAATGAACCAAGCCATCATATGGCTTATTTATACAATTATGCCGGAAAACCATGGAAAGCACAAAAAGTAATCAGACAAATACTGGACGAACTTTATACGGTAAAACCTGATGGTTTAAGTGGCAACGAGGATTGCGGGCAAATGTCAGCCTGGTATGTTTTAAGTGCCATGGGATTTTATTCTGTCACACCCGGAAGCACAGATTATATTATTGGAACACCGCTATTTAAAAAGGCTAGCATAAATCTCGAAAACGGAAACAAATTTGTTATTGAAGCCGAAAATGTTTCAGATAAGAATATTTATATTCAATCAGCTAAATTAAATGGAAAAGAATATAAGAAATCTTATATAACTCATAATGATATAATCGAAGGTGGAACTTTGAGCTTTGAAATGGGTCCTAAACCAAATGAATCATGGGCAAACAAGCTAGAAGACAGGCCAAAATCAGAAATCAAAGATGAATTAATTCAACCTGTACCTTTTATTAAGGCAGATTCCAAAACATTTAAAGATTCCCTGGTAATTCAGCTAGGTTCGCCTCTTGAAAATGCTAAAATATTTTATACTCTTGATGGCTCTACACCTGATAAAAATTCATTGGAGTATAAAGATCATATTGTTTTAACAGAAACTGCCAGCATTAAAGTTATTTCATTTAATGCTAATATGCCGGCAAGTTTAGTAATCGGATCAAGTTTTCTTAAAATCCCCAAAGGCCGTTCAATTAAAATTCTTTCTACCTACAGCAAACAATATGATGCCGGTGGTGACGAAGGACTCATCGATTACATCAGGGGTGGTGATGATTTTAGAAATGGTTCATGGCAGGGCTATCAAAAAGATGATTTTGTGGCCATTGTTGACCTTGGTAAAAAAATGCCAATCAATAAAATAAGCACAGGTTTTTTACAAGCAATAGGTTCATGGATATGGATGCCTACAGAAGTTGAGTACTTTGTTTCAAATGATGGTAAAAACTTTAAATCTGTTGGAAAAGTATTTAATGCAGTACCTGACAATGAATATGCTGCAGTGTTTACTGATTTTAGCTATGAACTGAAAGGAATATCAGCACGATACATTAAAGTAAATGCTAAGAATTATGGTACAATCCCTGATTGGCACCTGGGCGGAGGTGGCGATTCCTGGATTTTTGTAGATGAGATCGTTATAGAATAATCTTAAAGTGTTGAAATCTGATATTTATACCCTAATTTCAAATATTCATTCGTAAGCTTAAACATTGTTATATTGTTAAATTGCTAAATTGTTATCCGAAAATAATTTAACAGTTTAACAATAGTGCAATATCAACTCTTAAAAAAATAATACTTTTTAATAAAAATTACTATAAACTTAGCTTTGAATTCAACAATTTCTGTATTTTCATTAAAAATAGTTACTTAATACATTCATATACCTGAAAATTTAGTATATTTGGGTTATGTTAAACCCGAACTTGGTAAGATAAAAATCCGGAAGAAGAATTGCATAATCAAACCATTTTTTTGACAGCTTGTTTAATATCAGCAATATAACAATTTAGCAATTTAACCATTCTTGTATTTTATTGATGAGTACTTTCAAGATTATATCAATTATATCAAGGTCTTAAATTTAATTAAACTATGTTTTCAGATTTTCCTTTATGGTGGGAAGGACTAAGCACAATTGCCAAAATCTACTGGATGATTGCCTTCCCTTCTACACTTTTTTTCCTTATACAACTGGTTATGACTTTCATAGGTGGCGATGTAGACCATGATATGGATCATGATGTTGATACACAAATTGATGCTGATCACGGTATGGGGTTTCAGTTTATCACTTTCAAGAACATGATTGCTTTCCTGACTTTATTTGCATGGAGCGGGCTTGCAAGTATCGAAGGTGGTTTTAGCCTGACCATCACAATTATTATTTCAACTATCAGCGGTTTGGTGATGATGGTTATTATGGCAAGCCTTTTTTATTATATCAGCAGGTTTTCTCACAGTGGAACACTTGAATTTGAAAATGCAGTCGGTGAATCCGGTGACGTATACCTGACAATTCCGGCAAAAAAATCGGGAATGGGTAAAGTTCAAATAACAGTTCAAGGACATTTGCGTACCTTAAATGCCATGACAGAGGACCTGGAAGATATTAAAACAGGATCCATTGTTGAAGTAGATGAAATTATAAGTGAAAGTGTTTTATTAGTACATAGGGCAAGGTAAATTATTTGTTATTGTAGAGAGGCACGGCCGTGCCTCTCTACAATAACCAATAACCAATGACTAAACAATATTCAATAATCAATAATCAATTTAAAAATAGGAGATTAAATTATGGGTCAATTCGTAGTTATAGGTATAGCGCTGGCTATTCTTTTTGTTTTTGTTCTGATTTATTCGCTTTTCAGGCGATATAAACGTTGTCCTGCTGACCATATCCTGGTCATTTACGGTAAAGTTGGCGGAGAAGGCCGATCTGCTAAGTGTATTCACGGTGGTGCTGCTTTCATCTGGCCAATTATACAGGATTATGAATTTCTTGACCTGACACCCGTGCCCATTGAGGTAGATTTAAAAAATGCCCTGAGTAAACAAAATATCCGTGTGAATGTCCCATCCCGGTTTATGGTAGGTATTTCAACTGAACCCGGAATAATGGGCAATGCGGCAGAAAGGCTACTTGGACTGGATCAAACAGAGATTCAACATCTTGCAGTTGATATTATTTTTGGCCAGTTAAGGGTTGTTATAGCAACAATGGATATTGAAGAAATTAATAGCGACAGAGAAGGTTTCTTAAAAAAAATCACCGCAGGAGTGGAGCATGAATTAATAAAAATCGGGCTTAAATTAATTAACGTAAACGTAACCGATATTACTGATGAATCAGGATATATTGATGCCCTTGGTAAAGAAGCTGCTGCAGGGGCTGTAAATGAAGCTAAAAAAGCCGTGGCTGAAAAAGAAAGGGATGGTTCCATAGGTGAGGCCATTGCCAATAAAGAGAAAAGGATACAAGTCGCTGCTGCCGATGCGGATGCCAATATTGGTGAAGCAGATGCCCAACAAAAAGAAAGAGTTAGTGTTGCAGCAATGAATGCAAAGGCTGTAGAAGGTGAAAATACGGCAAAAGTTACTGTTGCCAATTCTGATGCCGATCGTAAAAAACTGGAAGCCGAAGCACAAAAAATTGCAACCACAGCTGAAAAAATTAATGCTGCCTTAGCACTTGAAGAAGCTTATAAAGCGGAAAAAGCAGCTGAAATAAGCCGTGCCGAAAGAGAAAAAGCTTCGCAGCTTGCTGATACGATTGTACCTGCAGAAATTGACAAACAAAAAATTGAAATTGAAGCAGAGGCAGATGCAGAAAGGATAAGGCGAATTGCCAAAGGTAATGCTGATGGTATTTATTCAAAAATGCAGGCTGAAGCAAAAGGTTTATTTGAAGTATTAACAAAACAAGCTGAAGGTTTCAAAAAAATGGTTGAAGCAGCCGGGGATGAATCTAAAGATGCAGCTATGTTAATGATTGCCGATAAATTACCGGAAATTGTTAAAACACAGGTTGAAGCTATTAAGAACATCAAAATTGATAAAGTTACTGTTTGGGAAACCGGTAATGGTGATGGCGGTTCATCTACTGCTAATTTCATGAAAGGTATGATGGGTGCTATACCGCCTATGGATGAATTATTCAAACAAGCAGGGCTTCAGTTACCTGAATATTTAAAAGGTAAAACCCAGGAAGAAAAGGTTGTAGCCCCTATCGAAGAAAAGAAAAAAGAACCTAAAAAATAATATCAGTAATTTTAACATTTATTAAGAAGCCTTTAATTATTTTAACTAAAACTGTATTTATCTTTGTATCATCAAAAGAGATTAAAAATTTTTCATAAATAGTTTTAGGTTAGTAATTAGGTTTAAAGTACAGGCGGGAGTGGTTACCCGCCTTTTTTTATTTATGCCCCCGTTTTAATATTCTTATCTATAAATCTACCATCCACAAAAACAGGTAAAGCATTAGTAACATTTTCCTTTAAGCAGTATCGGATATCAGTTCCCAAATCTCCAATTTTATCCTTAAATCTCATAGACTGATCCATAATAAATCCAAATAAGTCATTTTTCGCCAGATCATAAATCAATACGGCATGATTTGATGCATCCGAAACGTACTCAAACTGACTATATCTATTAAGATCACCTGCAAGTTTACCGGCAAAAAGTGTATCTTCAATGCTCACATTTCCTTTCCATCCGGAACAAACCAACAATACATTTTTTTTAGTTGACCTTAGGTATTGAAACAAAGGTTGATAATTAACAAATGCACCTATGACAATTTCCGTATCAGAACTATTTTTCAATTTTTCAGAAACCAGAGCTATGCTTTTAGTACCATTAGTTGTGGTTATAGCAAGTTTCCTCCCTTCTATGTCAGGAGTCATAAAACTTAATGGAGAATTACCCATATCAAAGCCATCCAGCTTTTCACCATTTCGTTCTCCTGCTGTTATATATCCTTTAGTTTTGTATTCTATGGCAGCCTCTACCTCAGCAACAGTTATCAATTCATCAACACCATAATGAAAAGCAGTACATATTGTAGAACTTGCCCTAATTATATCAATTATAACAATTGTGGTATTTTCCGCATTAAAGTTTCCGATTAAGTCAGAACTGAGGCAAACATCGAGTTTTCGTTTTTCTGAAGTTTCCAAAATATTATCCTTTATAAAATGGAAGCTTCACAATCTTAGCTCTCACATTTTTATTTCTGATTTTTATAAAAATTTCTGTCTCAATTTTTAAATGGCCAGCATTTACATAGCCCATTCCAATACCCTTTTTCAAACTTGGCGACATAGTTCCTGAAGTCACAACACCGATATTATTACCATTTGCATCAGCAATTTCGTATCCTTTTCTTGGGATTCCACGATCAATTAACTCAAATGCTTTTAAACGGCGGACAATGGGTTCTTCTTTTTGTTTAGCCATTAAATCCCGGTCAATAAAATCATTACCATCCGAAAATTTAGTTATCCAGCCCAAACCAGCTTCAATTGGTGATGTAGTATCATCAATATCATTACCATATAAACAATAGCCCATTTCCAGCCTTAATGTGTCCCTGGCAGCCAAACCAATAGGTTTGATTCCTTCTTCTTTCCCGGCCTCAAAAATCGCATTCCATATCTTTTCTGCATCACTATTGTACATGTAAAGCTCAAAACCACCTGAACCGGTATAACCAGTTGCTGAAATAATTACATTTTCTACATCCGCAATTTTTCCTGTAACAAAAGTGTAAAACTTTATTTCTGATAAATTAATATCTGTAAGTTTTTGAAGGACTTTAGTAGCCAAAGGCCCCTGAATAGCTAACTGTGCTGTTTTATCCGAAGCATTTTCCAGTTCAGCACCTTCGGTGTTCTGTTCGTTTAACCAGTTCCAGTCTTTTTCAATATTTGAAGCATTTACAACCAGTAAATATTTTTCATTCTCGTAGTGATATACTATCAAATCATCAACAATACCACCTTTCCCATTTGGGAAACATGAGTATTGGGCAAGTCCCGGTTCAAGTACGGCAACATTATTTGTGGTCACTTTTTGAACAAAATCAAAAGCTTTTGGACCTTTAACCCATATTTCACCCATATGTGAAACATCAAACACCCCTACCCCATTACGGACTGTTAAATGTTCATCGGTAACACCAGTATACTCCACTGGCATATTATAACCTGCAAAAGGTACTAATTTCGCACCAAATTCTTTATGGAATTTCAAGAATGCTGTTTCCTTCATCGTTTGAATATTTTTAATAGATTACTAATTATCAAATACTTAACTTAATATTTTTTGAATTTAAAAAACAAAGGTAATTAAAACATCAAAATGTAATGATGTTAAATATCATAAATGTAATATAATTTCCAACATATGTAGGGCTTATGATTTTTAAATACTGATAATCAGTGCAATAAATAGAAAGTATTTGGTAAATAAGTGAAACAAAACAAAGGTATTACATCCAAAAACAATGGTTAAAAAAAATTTTGGGGTTATTGAATTCTGAGGTCAGGCTATCCACTCTTCTTCATTGAATATTTGATGCAAAGACTCTTCAAACTTACTGATTGAATTTGATTTTTTAATTTTTTTGTACACTTTTCGACTATTAGAAAATGATTTTGAAAAATATTCCCATAAATGGGTCATTTTACTTAAAATATGACCGGAACCTGATAATACTCCAGACAATTGCTCATACAGCTCAAAATGAAAAGAGCTAAACCTCTCTAATTTTTTATCAGGGCTTTGGTTTTCCTCTCCCTTAATTTCTTCAATTAAAAACGGGTTGGCAATTGCTGCCCTACCAATCATCCAATTTTTAACCGTTTTAAAACGAATATTTAACTTATTGAAAGTTTCGAAACAATCAATATCACCATTATAGCAAATTGGATGATTACTTAAATTAAGGCATTTTTCAAATACTTCAACGTTTGTGGTTCCTTTATACATCTGTTTTCCAATACGGGCATGTATTATAATTTCTGTTAAGGAAAATTTATCAAGTTTAGGTAAAATATGACTGATATCCCCATCACTTTCATAGCCCAAACGCATTTTTACCGAAACTTTTGTAGGAATAACAGGAAGTACTTTTTCAAGAATATGCTCTATCTTTTCAGGATATGGTAACAAACCCGAACCCATTTGCCGTTTGGCCACCATCGGAAAAGGGCAACCCAGGTTCCAATTTATTTCCTGGTATCCTAAATCAAATAAGTATTTTGAAAAATAAATAAATTCATCTACAGAATTTGTCAGTATTTGAGGAATGAGCCTAATACTACTATTGTTTTCGAGTAAAACATCTCTTATTTGCGACCTTTTTAACTTATTTCCCTTATCCAATCTTAGAAATGGAGTAAAAGCCTCATCCAGACCCTTAAAATGCTCATTAAAAGTATTCCTGAAATGGTAATCCGTAATTCCTTGTAAAGGGGCAAGGGATATTTTATGGGAAGGCTTTAAAACATTCATATAATAGTTTTATGTGCCAAAAAATGGGAATTTGTTTTGGTTAACAGCTTTGAATAATGTCGAATGACCACAAATCAATTACCAATAATTAATTTCATATCCAGTAATCAATATTTATTAAACATAATTCATTAATTACTCAAGACTTTCCAAATTTTAAAAACTTTGCAAGTCACACCATTCATTAGACATTATCCATTAATCATTATTCATTCAACTTAGTTGCTCAAAATCTTTGCTTCTACCCTTCTGTTCTCTTGCCTACCCTCTTTTGTTTTGTTAGATGCAACAGGATATTTAAAATTGTAGCCCACTGCTTTCAGGTTTGCAGGATTAACACCTTGCCCAACAATATAATCAACCACAGATTTTGCCCTTGCCCTTGATAAACGTTGATTCACTGCAAATGAACCACGACTATCAGTATGCCCTGAAATTTCAAGTATCAAATTAGGATATTTATCAAACATTTTGGCTAACCGATTTAATTCAAAAAATGATTCAGGCCTTAATGATGATTTTCCACTCTCAAAAAAGGTGTTATGCAAAATAATTTTCGAACCTGGAGTCATCGGTTGTAATTGAATATCCTTAAATATTTCTTTATATTCTTGTGCTTTAGGAACTACAAAATTCTCTGAATGAAACATATAACCATCAGCATTCACCGAAAATCCATAATCTTTACCAGAAGGTAAACTAATCAGGTATGAACCGGAATTAATATTTGAATTTGTTTTTTTTATCAGCTTCCCAGATTTATTATCTACTAATTCAATAGATGACTCCAGCGGTTTTCCTGTATTATAATCAGTCACTGTACCCTTTACAATGGTCATTCGTGTATAAGAAATCTGCATAGATTCTTCTATAAAAGATTCCTGTATGGGAACAGCAATGCTGGCAATTAATTCATCTTCATTGCTTAATTGCAAAGGTTTTTCAGGTCCCAATAAAACCGCGTGGTAAATATCAAACCCACCAAGTCCTTCTTTGCGACTAGTGGCATAATAAGCATCACGACCATTCATCAGTATAGACATAAAAAGATCATCATCGGGTGAATTGATAGGTAAACCCAGGTTTTTAGGTGTTGTCCATGAGTCATATTTATATTCTGAAACAAAAATATCATATCCTCCTATTGAATTATGTCCTTTTGAGCTAAAATAAATTGTTTTTTCGTCGGGGGTAATATATACTGATGCCTCATCAAATTCAGAATTAATCACATCACCCAGGTTTACCGGTGTTGACCATTTTTTACCATTTTCATCTAATAAACTAAAATAAATATCTTTACCACCATAGCTATCTTTGTCTAAATCACTTACAAAATAAGCTGTTGTAACATCAGCATTAAAGCATATGGACGATTCCTGAGATTTTTTTTTATTCAGTTTATGAGTCAGATCATGAATGTTTTTCCATATATCTCCTTTAAGGGTTGCACTATACAAATCACCATCACGTTCCCTACCCCTGTAAAAGATCAATTCCTGACCATCCTCAGAAATACTTACAGCGGCATCATTCCAATCAGAATTAACCGGTTTTCCAATATTAACACCCTCTTCCCAACTTTCATTAACAAAGCTACTTGTATAAATATCTTCAAAATATTTATTGTCAATTAAGTTTATCTTATCTCCTTGTACACCACGCCTTGAAGTAAAAACCATACGAGAGCCATCAGCAGATAAAATCGAACCATAATCATCAAACTCTGAATTAATATTTGGCCCCAGGTTATTAATAATTACCCTTGCCGATTTTTTCTTTATTTTAATTCCATTTTCACACTCAGAAATATATTTATCAATAATAGCAGTTTGCTCTTCTAATTTATTGGCAGATAAACTCTCTTTGTAGGCATTATATTCATCAATGGCTTCAACAAACCTTAAATTATGATGTAATGCCCTGGCAAGAATAAAAACAACCTTAGGATGAACATCTTCGTTCTGGTCAAAAGCTTTTTGAACATATTGCAAGGCTTCACTTTTCGGATCAGACCGAAGGTAACATATCGCAATTAATAAATTTAATTCTGCATTTTCAGAGTTATATGCAATCGCGTTTCTATAATATGGAATTGCTTCTCTGTAACTTGCCGGACGGTGCTGGTAAAAAAGAAAATTCCCTTTTTTTACTTTTTTCCATGCTTCGCTAAAGCCATCTTCTGTAACTTTAAATTCGTTTTTCTTCACGTTAATCCTTTCTTGTGCCATAGAATTTAATGAAAAAAAAATCACAAAACTTATTATAAAAATAAACTTTCCCAGGTTCATCTATTTATATTTAAAATATTAAAAACTTAGTTTTCGTACAAAGACTATTTATTAAATTGTATTATTTCTTTAACAAGTTATTTACAACCTTCAGTAAATACCTTTGGATTTTTTACACCCAATTTAACAGCTGTTTTCCAGTCATTACAAGCACCTTCAAAATCGCCTAACATTTCTTTTGCATTTCCACGATTTGCAAATGCTTCTGCATAATTACCATTTATTTCAATTGCCTTATTGAAACTTTGCAATGCATCCTTATATTTTTTTTGCTTCATATATACTGAACCCAAATTATTATGGGCAAAAGCGTATTTAGGATTTAGGCTAATTGTTTTCTTATAATCTTCAGCCGCCTCATCATATTTTTTCATTTTAAATTTTGCTGAACCACGGTTATTATAGGCAATATAATAATCTGCATTTAATTTTATTGCAGTACTATAATCCGCTACAGCACCTTCATAATCTTTCATTTTCCTTTTAGCACTTCCCATATTAACATAAGCCACTAAAAATTTTGGATCTTTCCTGATAGCCATTTTATAATCCGAAACAGCACCATCATAATTTCCTATCTGTTTTTTTGCACTTCCCCTATCATTATATGCATAAGCATCTGATGGTTTCAATTTAATTGTTTCAGTAAAATCGGCAATGGATCCATCATAATTTGCATTTAAGAACTTTGCGACCCCCCTATAATAATACGTTTTTGCATCTTTCTTTCCAAGGGTAACTGCTTTAGTAAAATCCCGAACCGCAGTTTTGCTATCATCATTCTTTATTTTAGCAACCCCTCTTCCAAAATAAGCCTTGGCATAATCAGGTTTCAGTTTTATGGTCTGGTTAAAATCACTTATAGCTGATTTATAATCCTTCATCTCACTTTTGGCATTTCCACGGTTGTAATATGCCTGATAAAAACTTTCCTTATAACCAATGGCTGAAGTAAACTCAGTAATTGCTTTTTTATAATCTTTGCTACTAAAATTTTTAATACCTCTATTATAAGCAAGTTCCGCTTCCTGGTTATCATTAACAACTAAGGTTGATGATTTTTTGCCCTGAGCGCTAGTAAGAAATGGGAACAGTAAAAAAATGATTATGACTGAAATTATTTTTTCCATATTAAAGTGTATTATATTATCTATTCCTACGATAAATCCAACGAAACAATTTAAAATTTGGTATTAATTACAAACATTTTCCTTTAATAAACAATTTGAAAAGTTATTCCCAAATTCTGTGTAATACATTTAAAGATCAAAAATAAAAATTGTTGAGAAACTTTCTAACTAAAAAAAACATTTTTTTTACTAAGTGAATTTTTTAGCAAGAATAAAGGATACAGAAGGTTTAAAAACACAAACGTAAATTATTATAAAAATAATTACATTTATATTTGTCATTATGTAAATTATTATATACTTTAGTCGAAATTTATTAAACCTAAATAAATAGAACAATGAAAACACTAAAAAGTTATATACGTATTGTTTTAATTAGTGCCTTTTTATTCCAGACAATTAATTCTGCTGCCCAGGAAACAATTAATATAGATAAAATTGATGCAATAATTAATCTTTCCAGATTTATAGACTGGCATTCCGGTTACAACAATACTGATTCAAAAAAGTTATTATTTATACTTTCTGATAAAAATTCATCAATAAATTATGAAATTCAATCAAAAAATAATTTTAAATACAAAAATTGGCAAATTATATGTAGTAATAGATATGATCAAATAGTAAATGGTTCAATAGTATTTATATTAAATGAAGAAAAATCAAAAGCAAGTGAACTAATTAAAGTATCAAAAGTTAAAAATATATTAACTGTGGCGGATAATATTGATAGTTTCTGTGAAGATGGCGGAATGATAAACATAAAAAACCAGGATGGAAGATACCGCTTTGAAATTAATTATCAGGAAATTCAGAATAAGGATATAGAAATAAATTCAAAATTATTAGCCCTGGCAAAAATTTTATAATAAAATATGGCTGACGAGGATAAAAAAAATAGTCCGGAATTTATAAAATCAGGTTATGTATATAATATTACCAAATTTATTACATGGCCATTGAACGCATTTAATTTTAGCGTATCGCCTTTTATTCTTGGTATTTTTGGCGATAAATCAATTGGCTCACCACTAGTTCAAACTCTTCGGGAAAAGAAAATTAGAGATCGGGATTGGAAACTTGATTTTTATAAAATACCTGAAGAAATAAGAAACTGCCACTTGGTTTTTATTACAGGAGTCAGTAAAGAACAAGCAGAATTACTAATTTCATCTTTAAAACAAAAACATGTATTGACCGTTGGTGATAATATTCCTAATTTTTGCGAGTCAGGTGGGTTGATTAATATTGTTGGTACTGTTCCTGATTTAGGTTTTGAAATAAACCTAAATGCATTTAAATCAGCTAAATTGGAAATCAGTCAGGATTTGATTGAATTGTCAACTATTATTTAACCTGAAGTAATATTTCCAATCTTTCCAAATTCAAACCTTCCATTGCAAATTTCAAATTTGACCTCAATTGATTTGTCCATAACATTTTATACTGCCTTTAATAATCGAATTAAGAATATAATACATTTATATTTAAAATGCATATATTTGCTCAGTGTTATAAATTTCAAATCTTTGCTTTTAAAAAACACATTTAAGAAAAAGGCATTTATCTAAACTACAGCCAATATTTAATGCATATTTTAAAGAACCGCTCTATAAGAACGAAAATTATTTTCCTTATTGTAATTGTTAGTACAATAAATATTGTTATAGCCTCAACCATATACTTTCAGTACGATAAAAAAATATATCATAGAGAAATTTCCAAGAAACTGTTTATCCTTGCCAAAGTTATTGGAAACAGTAATTCGGCAACCATCCTGTTTAATGACAGCAAAAGAGCACAAGAATACATGTCTTCTCTAAAAGTTGAAGAGTCTGTTGAAAAAGCAAGCATTATTTTTCCTGATTCAAACATATTGGTTACCTATGATAAAAATAATCATATCAGGGAAATGAATTACCCATTAGCGCTTAAGACGGATACGGTTTTATTTTTAGAAGAAAGCATTTTTGTTAATACACCAGTTATATTTCAAGGTGAAACTATTGCATACATCCGGATTAAATATAACACGGATGAATTAAAATTGAAATTGGATCAATATTATAAAATTATTTTTTTCATCATTATAGGATCCATAATTATGGCTTTTTTATTAGCCTACTTTTTCCAAAAAATTATTACCAGACCAATTTTTCAATTACATAAGCTCGTAAACAAAATTTCTTTAAACAAAGATTTTTCCGTCCGTTCTGACAATAATTCAAGAGATGAAGTGGGGCATTTAAGCAGGGGCTTTAACCGGATGCTTATCCAAATTGAAAAACAAAATAATGAGTTGAACTATTCAAAAGAATTAGCAGAAGCCTCCCTGAAAGCTAAAGAACGTTTTCTGGCAAATATGACTCATGAATTAAGGACTCCTTTAAATTCAATAGTAGGAATTACAAATCTTTTAGAGGAAACAGAGCTAAATAAAGAACAAAAAAACTTCCTTGGAAATATAAAGTTATCGTCAGACCACTTATTGGCTATCATTAATGATTTACTTGAATTTTCAAGGTTGGGTAGTGGAAAACTTCAACTTGAAAAAAATGAATTTAATTTAAGACGATCAATAGAGCGCATTAAAAGTACGATGCAATATGAATTAAAAAAAAGAAAGCTTAAATTCAGTTATAAAATCAATGATAATGTCCCGCATTTTGTTATTGGGGATGACTATCGTTTAAATCAGATATTAATTAACCTGGTAGGTAATGCTATAAAATTTACACCCAAAGGCGGTATAGAAATTTCGGTTAATAAAATATTTGAGACTGAATTAAAGCTGGACGTAGAATTTAGGGTAAAGGATACAGGCATTGGGATTAAAGAAGAAAAGCAAAAGAGCGTTTTTGAAAGTTTTACACAGGAAAGTAACGGTACCACCAGGAAATATGGTGGAACCGGTTTAGGACTTTCAATAACCAAGCAATTGGTTGAGCTACAGGGAGGAAAGATAAGAGTAGAAAGTAAAAAAAGACAGGGCAGTACATTTATTTTTAATATTCCGTACCTGAAAAAGGCTTTTATTGCTAAAGAAGAAAAAGATAAAGAGTTAAACATTCCGACAAACGAAAAAATTTTGTTGATAGATGACAATGAAATGAACCTGATGTTTACAAAATCAATACTAAATAAAAGTCAGTTTATAGTGGAAACTGCCCAAAGTGCTCAAGATGCCCTATTAAAAATCAAAGACTTAGATTTTGACCTAATACTAATGGATTTACATATGCCGGAAATGGATGGTTATGAATTAACCGGGGAAATTAGGAATAATGCAAATAATAAAACTAAAACCGTTCCCATTATTGCCTTAACTGCTGCCGCTACATTAAATGAAATAAATAAATGCTTTGACGTTGGGATGAATGATTACATAATAAAACCATTTAAAAAAGAAGATTTAGTTTCAAAAATATTATATTTGACCAATAAGAAGTAAACAGTACACAGTACACAGTGGGTAGTAAACAGTTTTGGCAATAGCATTTAAAAACTTTATACAGGGGGCTATGAACTGAAAATCAAAATACAAAAAAGTAAAATAAAGCTTACATAGTATAAATCAACCATGATTAACTTAAAATATCTAAAAACTACAACAAACAACGACAAAGATACAATTTTTGCTTTGTTGGATATGTTTAAATTACAGATCCCTGAGCTAAAATCGGGAATTATTACCGCTTTTGAAGAAAAAAACTGGCTGGCCTTAAGAGAAGCTGCCCATAAAGCAAAAAATTCATTTCAGATACTAGGAATGCAAGATGAAGCGGAAGAGCTTCAAAAGCTTGAAATATTATGCAGTCAAGAAAAGGAAATTCATCTATACGAATATTATGTGAAAAAGTTTGTTGAAGCATGTGATAGTTCAGTTAATGAAATTGAAAGAGGAATTGATTTATCATAAAATAAAACCAGATTACTTTCTACTTATATATTTCAAACCCTCACTCCCATCACTAAAATATCATCAATTTGTTCGTAGCCTTTCATCCAGTTTTTTAATTCATCTTCAAGCATTTCTTTTTGGATTGCCCTGGGTTTATTATGGTTCTCAAGCAGGGTCTTTTTAAAGTTTGAGGCTTTGTACTTGAATCCTTTTTTACCCCCAAACTGATCCATAAAACCATCCGAAAACAGGTAGTGGATATCGCCTTCTTTCAATTGATAGGAATACTAAACTAATAGTCTCACCCAAGAAATATTACTTCCTTCACATACAGTCTAAACATTTTATCCGTAACTTTAATGCAACGAGGTGAATTTCAATTTGAATGTTAAGTTTCTAATAGTTAATTCATCTAACAAGCTAATAAGAGTCAATAAGCGAAATATAAAAAACTTCTAAATGCAGACTTTCATAATAACTTTAAAACAAACAAAACTATGAAAACACAAAAAATCATCATCGTAGTATTATCAGCATTTTTACTTAGCTGCAACAGTGTAGATAAAAACCCTTTAGAAGGGACATGGAAATTGATAGAGTTTAAATTTACTTTCCCAGACTCGACAGTTATTGAATACCCGGGGAATGTAACCAAATGTTATAGTTCATGGATGCTTTCAGGATCTAATTCGCTTTGGTATTATAAATACAAGACAGATTTGGACACGGTATATTCAATTGATTTTGGTGATATGACTTATACATTTGATGGAAAAACATACAAAGAGACCTACCTGGCGACTCAAGATGAAAAATTTATTGGCCAAACATTTACCTATGAGATAGAAATAAAAAATGATACACTTACACTTTCAGGTCCAGCCCCAAATGAAGTGGAAAAGTTGGGGTGTACGGTTTATGAAGTACTTGTTAGGAGTGACGAAAGATAATAGAAGGTAAATAGCTTTTTTATATTTGTATATAAACAAGTGTTTGATCACATAAATAATTATTTTAAATAATATGAACTTAGAATCATCATGAAATTTATTACAATTATATCCTTACTTGTTTTTATAATTTCTACTTCGCATGCTCAAGGCGATAAAGTTGAAATTTTTCAATCCGGGCAAAAAAACCTTGTATATGGTTCGATATGTATATTTGGTCCAGGTGCTAGTGCCAACGGAAATTACGAAAGAATGATTGCAGAACGTAACAATAAATTCTTTAAAACCTATTGGTT
Organism: Bacteroidota bacterium; assembly: GCA_039714415.1. Taxonomy (GTDB): domain Bacteria; phylum Bacteroidota; class Bacteroidia; order Bacteroidales; family NBLH01; genus NBLH01. Next base: position 27,498 of record JBDLJL010000010.1, on the reverse strand, counting down.
CAGAATAAGCGGTGGGGTGTATTCAGCCTGGGAATGGGGCAATGGGATTCATTTTATTACAGGTGTTACTATGTTGAGTGGTTCAGGGAAGAACCATTTTGAATTCAATATAGGATTGACATCAATATTTGACCTTGCAAGTAGTGTTGATAATCAATATATTTTCCCTGCTGGCATATTAGGTTACAGATATCAAAAAAAAGATGGTCATTTCGTATTCCGCTCAGGTTTAGGTTTTCCTGAAATTGTATATTTCAGCTTTGGTTTTTGTTTTTAATTAATAGTCATAGGTGATAAATCTGCCCGGAGTGCGCTTGGGGCAAATGGCCTTGCACATGGTGCGAGGGTTTAAACTGAGTGCATTGCAGTTGTTAATGAGTAAAATTAGTTGAACATGTTATTAACATTAAACCATCAATCATGAAAAAAATTATTTTTATTTTGTCTACCTTATTCATATCTGTTCTTGTTTTAGCTCAGGAAAAAGCTAAACAAGAAGGCTATAAAAGAGCAGTTAGTTTCTATGGCGATAATTTGTACAATAAGAAAGTATTCAACTTACATATAAAAATAAATTGGTTTGCTGACAATACTGGGTGCTGGTACAAACTTCAATCTTCGGTGCAAAAACAATATCTAAAAATTAGTTTTCCTGATTTAATCAAAACTGATTTATTTGATCATCAAAAATTAGCTAAAATATTAACAAATTCTCTGGGTGAAAATATAAATCCTGATTCAATTCCTATATCAAAACTCGACTACAAGAGTGCTGACAGCATTATTATTAGTGTCAAGGATAAAACTTATGTTTTTAATTCTGTTACAAATTCTATTGATAGTTTGAAACATACTGATAAGGATAATCCAAATGAAAAACTTTCTCACAACAAAGAATGGACTGCTTATGCAGAAAACTACAACCTGTATATTAAGTCCAGGAATAATGAAATTAAGCAATTAAGTACTTCAGGGAAAAAACTATATGAATATGCAAGTTGGTATGATTGGGCAGATATTATGCATGGTGAAAATGGTGATAGGCCAAAGCGTTTTTTTGCTGAATGGTCGAAAAATGATGAATGGATTTATACAAAAATCTGTGATTTAAGAACTGCTCAAAAGATGCACTTATTAGACTGGAGTATTGATACATTATATAGACCCAGATTGTTATCATATTATCGAGGATCACCTGGTGATACAGCTATGGTATATGTTAATCCTGTTTTTTTAACATTTCAACAGGCAAGGAAATCAAACCAAAATTGCCAAGAAGCTCACATATTAATACCGTTGATGTTGAATGGTCAAAGTCTGATGGAATAGTTTATTTAATTAGATGGAACAGGGGTTATAAGGAACTTAGGTTATATCGTTTTGATTTAAAAAATAAACATTTAGAAACAATTTATGAGGAAAAAAGTACGACCAATATCGATAATTATGATTTTAAATTGGCTGAAAATAAAGGAATTATGTTCCTGCTTTCAGAGCAAAGTGGCTGGAGACAATTATATCGGCTTGACCTAAAGACTAAAAAAGTCACAAGTATTACCAATGGGGAATTTTATATATATAAAATTGAACGAATAGATGAAGAAAATGAACAAATATATTTCACAGCATTAGGTAAGGAAATGGGAAGAATTCCTTATCATAAACACCTTTACAAGGTAAAATTTAATGGCAAAAGTTTAAAATTATTGACAAAAGAGGATCGAAATCATGAAGTGGCTTTTTCACCTAATGGAAAATACTTTGTTGACAACTTCTCAACGGCAAATTACAAAACAACCACTGTTTTAAGGCTGGCGGCTACAGGTGAAATATTAAAAAAAATAGGTGAAGCGGATATTTCAGGTCTTGACAATTGGAAAACACCAGAAATATTTACCGTAATCGCGCAAGATGGTAAAACAAAATTGTATGGATCATTGTGTAAACCAAGTAATTTTAATCCTAACAAAAAATATCCGATAATTGACCATAGCTATACTGGTCCACATTACTCAATATTTCCCAATACATTTAATCGAGCGTTTTATGATCAGTCATTAGCTGAGTTAGGGTTTGTTATAATGCGTGTAGATGGTTTAGGAACAGCAAAACGCTCAAAATCCTTTCATAACTACTCTTATAAGAACTTGGGGGGTGGCTTGGTTGATCATATAGGAGCAATTCGTCAGTTAGCACAAAAATATAATTGGATAGATACCACAAAGGTTGGCATTTTTGGACACTCGGCAGGTGGTTATGATGCAGCACACGGACTTTTGGCATTTCCTGATTTTTATAAAGTAGCTGTTGCCAGTTCAGCAGATCATGATCACCGTATGGAGAAAGCCTGGTGGCCTGAGATGTACATGGGTTGGCCTGTAGATTCATCATATCATAAACAGTCAAACATAACCATGGCAAAGAATTTAAAAGGCAAATTATTAATTACACATGGAGGCATAGATGAAAATGTGAATCCATCTGCTACATTTAAACTTGCTGAAGCATTGATAAAAGCAGACAAGCAATTTGATATACTCATCTTTCCAAGTCAACGACATGGATATCAAGACATACACAGAAAATATTTTATTAAAACCAAGTGGAATTATTTTGTTAAACATTTACAGGGTTTAGAACCTATTTGGGATTTTGAATGGGAATAATTTTTAATATAAACGGATGGAAATCCAAGGGTAATGGAACAAATTCAGACCTATTTGATATTCATAATCAACAATTATCCCAAAAATTTGTAATGAATCATTAGACTGTTCTCCATAAAACAAAAAAAACGCTGTAATCTACAGATTAACAGCGTTTTATAAAACCTCAAAGTGATTCCAGAAGGACTCGAACCTTCAACCTATAGCTTAGAAGGCTATTGCTCTATCCAGTTGAGCTATGGAACCTTTTTGTTTTCGGGTGGCAAAGATAAAAAAAAATCAGAAAAAAGATATTTTTTTTTCTGATTTTTTTTAATATTTACAAATCTCATTTTTAAACAAATACTATTTTATTTGATAATTCAAATTTTCAAATGTACCATCCGTAATCATCACTTCTTTAACAGTACCAAGAACAACACATTTAGCGCTAAATGTTCCAGAAATCGTATTCTTTTCTTTGTCCATTTTTGAAATAGTAATAGTTGCCTCTGTTGATGTATAAATATCTGTATCTGTATCTGTTGCTTTATTGTAAACAACACCACAATCAGCAATTTGTGTTGCCGTGTTTAGCTGATAAGTTCCAACATCATTACCAAAAACAGTTAAAACAATAGTTTCATCAGCTGTTTCATCGGCAGTAGGTTTACCAGTAATTACTATACTTTGAGGTATTCCGCTTTCATTAAACACGCTAATTCTTACTAGTGAAGTCCATGCCACACCATCAACTGTTGCTTTCATTGAAGGTATTGGTATAATACCCTCGACTTCTTCACAACTATTCATTGAAATCATAAATGCAACAATAACAACTGCTGCGACACTTCCAAATAACTTTTTCATACTTATATTTTTTAATTATACTATTTCTTGAATGAACGAAGTAATTTGCAATCTATTGCGCCTTGATCCAATTTACCAATCCTTTTTTCTCAATAATCTGCATCAGTTTCTCAGGAAGTGCAGGAAATTTATACTCTGTGTCATTTAATTTAATAATCCCCTTTTCCAAATTAGCATCAACTTTATCGCCCGGTTTGTAAGCATCAACAACCTCGGGTAAAACCAGTAATAATAGACCCTGGTTAACAGCAGATCGATAAAAAATACGGTTAACAGACTTTACAATAACTGCTTTGACCCCCGCATGGGCAAGCCCTACTGAAGGATGTTCCCGTGAACTACCACAACCAAAATTATCACCGGCAATAATTACATCACCTGCCTGAACATTCTTCGTAAAATTGATATCAAAACCAACAAACAAATGCGGCATAATGGCAGGTGCATCAGAACTTAACACATTATAAGTTAGGTTACCTGCAAACATCTGGTCAGTATTAAGATCATTTACATCAGTATAGTTCCATACATTGCCCAATCGCCTGTTATCATTTTCATTAATCGTTAAGATTCCACCTTGTTCTATAGAACTTTTATATTGATCATCAGTTTCAATGCCTCTTGAATCAGCAATTTCGCCTTTTAAGGCCGCATAAGCCACATTGGCCGGTGAAGCAAGATAAACATTAGCATTTTTATTACCCATTCTACCTAAAAAGTTCCGGTTTGCAGTAGAAATAACATTATAACCATCGGCAGGTATTCCCTGTCCTGTCCCCAAACAAGGCCCACATGAAGACGAAAGAATATTTGCCCCGGCATCAATCATTTTTTTCACAATACCCTCTTCTATGGCTTGTAAATATATTTTTTGTGAGGCTGGAGTAACAAGTAATTGAAAACCATCAGCTATTTTTTTGCCTTCCAGCACGTCACATGCTTCCCTTAGATCTTCAATACGGCCATTGGTACAAGTCCCAATAAATCCCTGGTTTATCTTTGTTCCTTTTAATTCAGCCAGCGCTTTTACATTATCAACATGATGGGGTGCAGCCACCAGAGGGAAAATATCATCCAGGTTTATTTCAATTTCCTTCAGGTATTCAGCACCTTCATCTGCCCATACACCTTCAACATGATCTTTACCATAAAATTCGGCAAGGATCTCGTCCGATGGAAAAACAGCATTCTTGGCACCCATTTCTGAGGCTAAATTTGCTATGGTCATTCGCTCAGAAATACCCAGGGATTTCACACCCTCACCATGATACTCAATGGACATGTAGTTAGCTCCTGCTGAGCCAATCATACCTATAATCCATAAAGAAAGATCCTTTGCATAAACACCCTTCTGTAATTTGCCATGTAAAGTAATTTTGATTGAATCAGGTACCCGGAACCAGGTTTCGCCCCTTTTCCAAATCCCTGCTGCTTCCGTACGATCAATGCCTGCTGCCATAGCATTAAAAGCACCTGCTGTACAAGTGTGGCTGTCAGAACCAACGATTACCATTCCGGGTTCAGCATGGTATGACATAATCTGATGACATATTCCCTTTCCGGCATCATAAAATTTTTCAATACCCTCGGTTTTAACAATATCTCTGATTTCCTGGTATTGTGAAGCCAACTTTGCAGAAGTTGGTGGTGCATTGTGATCTAATACAACTAACAATTGATTGGGATCAGCTACTTTTTCGCCACCCATTTTTTCAAATGTTTTTCTAATACTGGCAGAATTATCATGAGTTAAAACAATATCCGGTTTACTAAATACTGTACTGCCTTTTTCTGCATTAAATATTTTTTCTACAAATGTTCTTTTCATTTTGGTAATTTGTTAATTGGTAATTAGTAACTGGTAATTAGTAATTACTAAATTCAAATTTGCTTCAATAAATTAATAATTATTTGATCTTTAGTTTCAGTATCCATATCATTCAAAAAATCAGTCAAATGCCCTGTTTTAATCTCATCACTTTTATTTTCATTGACAACCTTCATGATACGCTTATAATCTGTACCTTTAAGTTCATCCTTCAGGATTTCTGTAAGCGGGTTTGTCGATTCCTCATTTTTGCCTTTTTCTTTATCCGGCAAACCAAAATGTTCTATTTCCCTGATTGCGGATTCAACTATTACACGAGCTTTCTTTTTTATTGAATCAGGGCTTCCGGATGTATCACGAAGGGACCAACTACTAAAATCATATTTAAGTTCCTTCATTTGATCAATTTTATGTGATTGGTGCCCAAATATTCTATCCAAAAGACCTATCGTATAAATTTTCCATGATTCAAGGTCAAAACCTTTGTCATCCAACTTATTAATTTGATCTTGCAATAATTTAATCTCCTTAGCTGCCATAATTTAGAACATTTAAATAACAGAATAATTTACTCAAATTTTTTCAATAAAGTTACGCAAATTTTTTCAATATATCCCTTAAATAAATAGCAACCAATGTTACTTTGTAAATAATTTAATAAACCATTATTTAACACTGACAAGTCTGACGACACTGTCAAGGTTGCTTATAAATTTAATTTCTATTAACAAAGCAACTATTAGTCATTATTAGAAAAGCCCCCCATTATCATAAATCTCAAACTGAACTTCTGAAAATGGTTCTGCTTCAACAACTATATTTTTTGAAATGTTAGTTATTACACCACTTTTCAAATCAATTTTAATTTGGTCACCATCTTTCAACTCAAGTTTTGTAAGTTCATTAACCGTAATAATTGGAAAAGCCGCATTTATGGCATTTCGTTCATAAATTGCCCCAAACGATTCAGCCACAATAGCCTGTACGCCAAGTGCTTTAAAGCAATCAACCGCCTGTTGTCTGGAACTTCCACTACCAAAATTTTTATGAACCACAACAATATCCCCTGATTTCACTTTTTTTGCAAAATCCTCATAACCCTCGAGGTTATCAAAAGTATACTGCCCCATTTCATTGATATCCGTAATTGCAAGATATCGGTTATGAAAAATCATATCCGTATCTATATTATCTTCAGGGATATACCAAACACAACCTTCAAGTATTTCCGGTTTATCAATATGTACCTTTTCTTTTTTATCAATATTTGTTTTTATATCTTCAATTAGTGGTTCAAAAACAGCAGGTTCGTCAGGAATGTCATCAAATGTGGTGATATATCCTGCTAAAGAAGAAGCAGCAACTGTTGCCGGTGAAGCTAAATATACCGAACCCTGACCTTGTTTACCCGGGAAATTACGGTTTCCAGTACTAATAGTAATCTCACCCGGTCCATTTTGGCCCACCTGTCCTGCTGCACAACCTGCGCAACCAGCGTTGGAAACGAGCACACCGGCATCTTTAAATATTCTGATTAAGCCTTCTTCCAGACATTGATTCCAAATATGATCAGTAGCAGGAACAATTTTAAGAACTACACCAGGTGCTACATGCTTACCTTTTAATACCGCAGCAACTTCCCGCATATCTTCCATTCTGCCATTTGTGCAACTACCAATAAATGCCGAGTCAATTTTCGTTTTTTTAGCCTCAATAATATTTACTGCATCATGTGGTTTACCCGGTAAAGAAACCATTGGGATAAAACTGCTTAAATCCAAATCATAAACATGTTCGTATTCAGCATTTTCGTCAGCTTTTATTAACTCAAGTTTCCTTCCTGTAGCTGCATTACAGTAATCCATAATTGCATCATTAGGTGTAAACAGAATAATTATGGCCCCCATTTCTGTTGCCATCGAGGCAATAGTAATTCTCTCATCAAGGGTAAATTTATCAACTTCTTCACCATATATTTCAATAGAATAGCCTAACATCTGATTTGCACCAAAGCGGTTTAATAAATTTAAAACAATATCTTTTGCATAAACTTTATCAGGACGCTTTCCATTCAAATTAATTCTAACAGATTTAGGGACTTTAAACCATACTTTTCCACGGTTAAAAGCAACAGCAATGTCCTTATCGCCCATTCCTTGTCCAAAAGCACCAACAGAGCCTAGTATATTAGCATGCGAATCAGTAGTTACAGCGGTTGAACCCGGGTAAGCTAAACCTAATTCAATAAGTGTGTGTGTTCCGATACCGGCATCTATATCAAAAACCTTAATACCTCTTTCCCTTGCAAAAACACGGCATTTATGTTGGTTTACAGCATATTTTTGATCTGACCCGGTAGGATTAGTATCAAAAGTAAAAAAAGTCTTTGTAGGATCATCTATTGAAAGATTATTGTCCAGGATATTTTTAACAACATTGGGTCCGCCAAAATCTCGTGCAGCACGGGCATCAATTTCTATGTCAACAATATCACCAGGCTTTACCTGTTCAAATTTTGAACGATTTGTTATTATTTTTTCTAATAATGTCATTGAACTATTCATAAGGTTTGGTTTTAAATTTACTTACAAAAATAATTTATTTTTTATTTATCTTTATCATTTTATTAAAATTAATATGAAGGTTCAATATTGTTCTGACCTGCATTTGGAATTTGATTCAAATGCAGATTATATAAAAAGAAATCCTATCAAACCTGTTGGAGATATTATTATTCTGGCAGGCGATATTACTTATTTGAATTTTTATTTTGATAGACAAACTGAAAAAGACTTTATAAACTACCTTTCAGACAATTTCCAGAGTGTTTATCTTATGGTTGGAAATCATGAATTTTATGGTGGTGAAGATATTCGTTTGCTGGACAAACCCGTCCATGAGAAATTGAGAAAAAATGTTGCTTTGGTGAATAATACAGTTGCCATTCATGATTCAGTTAAAATTATTTTTTCAGCTCTTTGGTCAAGAATCTCAGAAAAAAATAAGCATATTATTTTACACGGAATGAACGACTTTCGATTAATACCTTATCACGGAAGAAAGTTTTCAGTTGAGGATTTTAATAAAATGCATGAACATTCCGTACAGTTTATCCAAAAAGAACTTAAAAATAATCCTGGAAATCAAAAAACAGTAATAGCCACTCACCATGTTCCAACAAAAAAGTGCAATTCACCTGATTTTGAGGGCAGCCCTTTAAATGATGCTTTTATTGCGGATTTGGATGATCTAATTATGGAAAATGATATTGACTATTGGATTTATGGCCATATTCACCGAAACCTGCCGGAAATCAAAGTTGGGTGCACAAAGCTTGTAAGCAATCAATTGGGGTATATTCATGCTAATGAATACAAGCGATATAAAAGTGATGCATCCATTGAAATAATTTAGTTCAGAATATGAAATTACTAATGATATACACTAACAATTTCGGATACAAACCCGCAATCAAAAACCTTGAAAATGCAGAAGAGGTAAAAGATGCAAAAAAAATTGAAAATTGCCTTGTAGCTTTTATTCAGGCTGAGGAAAAAGATGAAGAAAATATAAATTCAATTGAGAAAAAGCTGGTAAAAAACCTAAAATGGGCAGCGAAAAAAAATAACACAAATTTCGTAATTTTACATTCATTTGCTCATTTATCTGAAAGTAAGGCAAATTCTGATTTTACCAAAGAACTCTTTAATATGGCCGAAGCAAGACTAAAAAATGCTAATTACCAAACAGCGCAAACACCTTTTGGATATTTTTTAGATTTAGAAGTCAATGCACCTGGTTATTCTCTGGCAAGAATATTTAAAAGCTTATAATGAAAAAAGGGGCCTAGCAGCCCCCTTAACTTATTAACCTATTACTAACCTAAAACCTATTATGAAAAAACCTAACTATGTTCTATTTCTTTTACATTACAAATATATATCAAGATTATGTTAAGGCTACTTAACAAATATTAAAAAATGTTAAAAAAAATGTTTTCTGCATTTATCATATTAACCTGTTTAATTCATAAATATTAAATTTATAAATATTTATGGGTTAAGCAGGGAAACCCCGATTTAGAAAACCTTACATTTACTTAATCGTCATAATAATTCATAATTTTTTATGAATTATTCGGGTTAATACTTTTTCTTATACTTTTGGATACATTCTAATATTAACGATGCTTTAATCATGGAAAACAAACTTATAGAAGCTGCTGAGCTAATAAAAAAGTCAAAACATGCAGTTGCTTTTACAGGAGCTGGAATATCTGTAGAAAGCGGGATTCCACCTTTTAGGGGCAGCACTGGCTTATGGAGCAAATATGACCCTATCGTACTTGATATCAATTATTTTTTTTCAAATACCATTGAAGCATGGAAAGTTATACGAGAACTTTTTTATGATTTTTTTGGTAAAGCAAAACCAAACCCTGCCCATATAGGATTAGCACAGTTAGAAAATAAAGGAATAATTAAAGCTGTAATAACCCAAAATATTGACAACCTACATCAGGAAGCGGGAAGTAAAACAGTACATGAATTCCATGGAACAGCACAAACAATGGTCTGTACCAAATGTGGAGATAAATATCATTCCTCTGAAGTAAACCTGAAAAACCTACCCCCAAAGTGTAAAAAATGCAGTGGTGTATTAAAGCCTGACTTCATTTTTTTTGGTGAAGGAATACCGCAAGAAGCAAATAGCTTATCATTTTTGGCAGCTGAACAATCTGATGTTTTTATTGTTATAGGCACTACAGGTGAAATAATGCCAGCCTCAATGCTACCGGCAGCGGCAAAAAGAAATGGTTCTAAAATCATTGAAATCAACACTGAAGCTTCTCACTTTACATCCCAAATTACAGATATATTTTTAAAAGGAAAAGCAGGTGATATTTTGCCAGAATTAGTCAATGAGATGAATAAAATTAATTAAGAATTTATTCTTTTTTTAATTCAAAATCTAATTTAAATCCCATAACCAAAACATCATCTAATTGTTTATAACTTCCTTTCCATTCATTAAATTTTTTTTCTAAAACTTCATTCTGAACAGTTGCACTTAACTTCTGGTTTTCAATAAATAGTTTTTTCAAGTTTCCAGTATAATACTTTTTGCCTTTAGGCCCACCCATTTGATCGGGGAAACCATCAGAGAACATGTATAAGGTAGCATTTTTATTCATAGGAAGCACATGGTTTGTAAACTCCGGAATATCCTCCCCTATTAATTCATCAGCAATGGAAAATTCATCACCTTCAATTTCTTCAACCTCTCCATTGTTTATCACAAATGCTGTATGATTTGCACAAGCTAATTGAACTTCTTTGGTAGATTTTTCAAATCTGCATAAAGTAATGTCCATACCATCAACATGGTCATCATTTTCTGACATACTTTGGCTTAATGCCCTATTCACACCCACATGCAGTTCTTTTAATATTTCTGAGGGTTTATGAATTCCTCTTTCATTAACAATATGATTTAGCAAGGAATTTCCAATAAGTGACATAAAAGCACCCGGTACACCATGTCCGGTACAATCAACAGCTGCAACAAATAACTTATCATCTTGTACCGAAAACCAGTAAAAATCACCACTTACAACATCCCTGGGAAGGAAAAACACAAAAGATTCTGGAAAAAAATGTTTTAATAATTTATTTGAAGGAAGAATAGCATCCTGAATACGCTTACCATAATTGATACTCGCCATTATCTGGTGGTTTTGTTTTTCCAGCTGTGCATTCTGAAGCGTTATCTGATTATTTTGTTTTTCTAACTCATTATTTTGTGATTCTAATGTAACATTCATCCGTTTTTTCTCCCGATAATGGAAATATATTACAGACAATAATACGAGTAACAAAATTAATCCAAAAACGACTCCATAAAGGATAAGGTTTTTCTTTTGAAGTTCAAGGTCTTTAAGTGCTAGTTCCTTTTTTGCATTTTCAATTTCCTGGGCAGCAAACTCCATATTTTGCTCAATCAGGAACAGTTCGGCTTCTCTTTGTTCTATTCTTAAACTATCCTCATGGGTTTTGACATTTAGCCTATCAATTTCAAGTTGGGCCCTTGCCAAATCAACAAATTCACGACGTAAACTCAACTTGTTTTCTTTTAAGTTCAAACTATCAACCGCTGATTTATTTTGACGCTTAGTTAGCTCCTTAATTCTTTTTTCGTAATTTTTAACTTTTTCTTTATTTTTGAATTCATTTTCATTAACAGACAAATCTTTAAAATCATCACCAGATATATCTGAAACAACTCTTTCCAGTTTTTGTTTTCTATTTATAGTGTCTTTTTTTGATTCAGCAAGAATTCTTAGTGCTTTTTTATTGGTACTTGCTATTATACTGTCAGCTTTTATTTGAGCCTGTTGAATTATTTGATTTTTTTCACTTTCAAAGGATTTATTTTTATTTAATTCTATTTTCTGTTGTTCAACAGTAGCCTGGTATAACAATAATTGAGCTTCCAACTCTTTTATTTTTTTTAACGAACCCTTTTCATTAGTAGCAATCTTCCCTATAATTTTTTCTGATATAAAATCATCAGTGTTTGTATTATAACGATATTTTAAAACAGGTAACCCTGCTTCTGATCGTATATCTCCTTTTCCTACAGAATCAAGTTTAATAATATTAAACTGATCATAAAAGCCATTAGAATTTTCACTTGGAACTTCAGTATCAATAATTATTTTTTTAGTGGTATACCCCTTTTTGGAAAACTCAACAAAATACATATTGTTTAATTCAAATTTCAAGGTAAAAGCCCCATTTGAAGACGTTAAGGTACTATCAATAGCCTCGCCATTTTTGTAAACTTTGTATTTTGCATTTCCCAGTTTAACCTTTTCCTGCGTAATAATTCTTCCCCTAAGCTGAAAATATCCTTCCTGAGCATTAATTTTAATAAAAAAACTAATGAATAATAGTAAAACGAAAATTTTAGAAAAGATAATTTTCATAAAAAAACAATTAGAAAGTTAATACAAAATTTTAGGCCACTCAAAGATCTGTATTGTTTATTAAGTCTATTTCATACAGTCTGTTACTTTCACTGAATGAATAATGATTTACAAATATAAGTAATTGCATGTTAAATACATTATTTGCTTAAATAAAATACATTAACATTATACGAGCGAGTGAAAAGATTTGACTAATAGAGGTAATGTTTATTTAAAACAATTAAACGAAGAATAATTAGTAATCTGCCCTTTTTTTCCAAAAATATATTCTAAAACTATTGATAAGCACTAACTTTCAAAACTTCTATATTTATTAGTCCTTTTTTTATAAGATAGTTCCTGGCTCGTTCTGCAGATTTTTTTTCGCTGAATTTCCCGTAGTAGTAGTTTATTTTACCTGTAGTACTTTTTTCAACCCTTAACTGTTCAGCCAACTCATAGTCTTTCATTAAAATATTTGACTTACTATCAATAAATACCTGGACAGTGTAATAAACTTCATGGAAATAATCACTTTTTTTATTATTGACAGACTTGGAATTGTTTTCATACCCTGAAGCAAATTTGTTTAATGTATATAACGAATCAATTAATTCTTCAGGAATCTCACTTTTTATAAGTTTGTTTGATTCATTTTCCTTTATAGAATAAATTCCACTACCAACTTCGATAATTTCATATTTACCTGAATTATTAATCATCTTTCCATCATCTTCAGCAGAAATTACACTTACATCCCTGTTCCCATGAAACATTTTCGTTTTTAAAAGATTATCAACTTGATTTTCGTTAATCGGTTCTGAACTTTTACCAAGTAGTTTAAGTTCAAAAATCCCATTGCCCAGTTCAACAATTTCAAATTCAGGCTCTTTTTTATGAATGCTCGTACTATCTTCACGAAGGTTCACAACAGAATCCTGTTCTATATCCAAATTTTTATCAGCTAAGTTTTCCGAAATACTATCTTGTTTGGAGGTACCTATAGCACTATCCTGATAGGATATTTCTGTAAGACTATCAGGTGTAAAGATATCGGTTATACTATCCCGATTGGAGATATCTGTAATACTATCTGAACTAATGGAATCGGCCTTTACGATTAAATCCAATGGCGGGTTATATAAACTATCAGCAGGTAGTTCTTTTACTTTATTAAACTGATAAGCAACAGAAACTTCGTGGATAGTATTAAAAATATTTGCATATTTTTCTGCACTTATTTCTGCAGCATAATTTAGTCGTATATTTGCAAATGATACACCTGCTGAAAGTACAATTCCCGGCCGGTTTCTATAACCGACACCCACCATAAATTTTTCCTGCCATTTTGCCATCAGGTTAATATCATATACAAGCGGTGTACCCGGTTTATGCATTATAAAAATATTGGGAGTCAACACTAATTTATCATCCAAAGATTCGAAATGATAAGCTAACCAGCTTGTAAAAACAGGGTTAAACTCTTTACTAGTTCCATACAAACGGGGCACTGCTATGTTTATTTCTAAACCTTTCCACTGATAAACTATACCGGCAGCACTTTCAAAAGAAGTGCCTAAAAAGAATTTTGAAGCTATTTCAACAATTGCAGAAGGATCTGTTGCTATTATTTTCGAATTATCAAGCTGGCTGGAACGTATTCCTGCAGATATTCCAAATCGGAGACTCTGATTGTAACTAAAATCAACATTATAGGAATAATCAATAAATCCGGTAAAAAGATGAAACAATCCTTCCGTTTGATTTTCAATTCTGGTTCCCAACCCCATTCTATTAAAAACAGGCATATGAAGTCCAAACATGAGTTGCCTGGGTGCACCCTGAATGGTTGATGTAACATTCCTATAACTTAATATTGCTGATAAATCTCCTTTAGAGCCAGCATAAGCAGGATTTAACTGATATTTGTTAAATGAGTACAAGTTACCTAAATAAACCATTTGCGATTTACATACTTGTCCAAATATCAGAAAAACTAATAAAACTAAATATTTATATAAAAATTTTAGATGAAACCTTTTTTGCATTTTTAAATTATCAAAACAAAACCCCTAAAGGATTTTCAAAAATCAGCCCAAAATATCGTTCTCTATTAAAATAAATTTTCTCAATTCCTAATTAAATTAATAAAACCTGAATAGGACTTTCCATTAATTGAATTTATTAATGTAAAATAATAAGTACCCGTTGGTAAAATCTGATTATTATAAGTACCATTCCAGTCATTTTGATAATTCCTTGTTTTATAAACAATTTGACCTGTTGCTGTTCTTATAACAAGTTCAAAATCATTATAATCCTGAACATTCTGAATCAACCAATATTTATTTCTGTCATCATTTGGTGTAAAGATATTATTGGCTTCAAACGGATTCTCAACATCAATTACATTAATGGTAACAGTACATTGTGTTGATTCAGGGACATTACCATCATCTTCAATTTGTATAGTTAACTGATATTCAGGAATGATATCAAAATTCAATATCCCAGTTGATGTCAGACTTAATTCACCATTTGTCGGATCGATACTAAATGCATCATTAACATTACCTGAAACAATACTAAAGCTCATATTATCATTATCCTGATCTAATGCAATAACTGTTCCTATTATTGTTCCTAACTCACTATCTTCACTTATACTAAATACCTGATTTTGAGCAACGGGAGGATGATTAACTTCAATATACTCAATACTAAATACATTAGAACCTAAATTTCCATTATTTAAAAAATCAGTTGCAGCATCAGCAGATATTGAAACATTTATTAAACCTGGCGCCAGGGGATTAATGAAAGCTGACCATTGTTTGTCCTGTACATCTTGTGTAAAGCCCGATATGCTCCCATTGGTAACATTTATATCGTCAGAGCCAAAACCCTGTACCAGCTCAGAAAATGTAATAGAAATTGGTATATTTGTTAATTCTGTAGTACCTGATTCTGATGAACTTATAATAACTGTTGGTTTTATTCCATCATATGTTACCTGGTTAGCTATATTGATCGAACCCAGATTATCATTTCCGACAATATCTGTACATACACCACTTGCAATATCCACTATTACAGTCCCATCATTAGTCATGCCACTTACAGCCAAATTAAAAATTTGCGGCCCGCCACTTAACACTACGGTTGTTGCACTGGCTGTTCCACTTAAACTTATATCGTTACTTACAAAACCAGTAATATCTTCACTAAATGTCGCAGTAAAATTTATTGGGCTGTTGTTTGTCGGGTCTGTTTGCCCAGTTGCCAGTGTAATTTCTACAGCAGGGCTTATCCCATCAATTTCTATATCCTTATTATCACCCAATGAATTTGGTGCACCAGGGTTGGGTAATGTAATATATGCTTCTGTACCACTACCATTTCTAATGGTACCCCCATTTAATTCCAGTGCATTAACCGATGTATAATCCAAATCTGAATTAATATCACCTGATTGGACTGTGTAAGAAAAGACTAAAGTTGTTGAACCATCACCCGAAGAATAATTAGCATATCTGTCTGTTGTTCCTGTTTCAAGTAAAATTCTCGGTATACCAGTTACAAATACAACTTGTGTAAAATCTACAGTAACGGATATTACATCTGAAACTTTGTAAATGCCATTTAAGTTTGATGAACTTACATCAGTAATTGATAAATGTTCAGGAATATCTACCAAATTGAAACTAGCACTGCTGCTTGCTGAATAACCATCACCACTACCACCATTAAAATTTTGTGCCATGCCTTTATATTGAAAAAGTGGCACCAAAAATAATATGATTATAACCCTTGTAATATTTTTCATTTGATATATTACTATATTATATTTATTGTACTGTCCTGACACCTCGCCAACCAACATTCTCGTATCTGTCATCTACATCAAGATAAGCATACTCTCTTGACGAAACCCTCAAGCGGTCAGAACCCCTTCTATAATTCCCTCCTCTAACCGATTGACTTAAAACTCCTGACCAATTCAAAACATCAGCATCACCAGCACTAGTTAGTACACCATCACCATTTTCACCAGTAAAACTTCTACCGGCAGGACTTCCAACAGTTACGCACCTTTCAGAAAGATTACCACTCATTTCAAGAAGCCCGTAATAACTGGCGCCTGCCTGTACCCTGTTAGTTGTTCCGGTTGCAGAAAAACCACATCTCATAGGCCCAAAACCATCATTATCAAAATTGCATAGGCCATTTCCTGAATTAGAAGTTTGTTCATTTTCCTCACCTTCGTTATTTATGGAACTTGAAGATTGTGTTAAGTCCAATGTACCCCAAGCAAATTCATTTCCAATTGATGCATTTGTACCTCGACATGCCTTTTCAAATTCCAATTCTGTCATGGGCCTTAAACCGGCCCAGTCCAAATACGCCATTCCATCTCCCCAATTTAAATAACCACAAGCTATATTTTGTCCATCATCAATTTCATTTCCCGTACTATTTTCGTTTAAATCACAATAAAAGTTAATCGGTTCAGTAGTTCCAAGCCCGGAAGAATTACATCTTATACCATTTCTATTTTGTAAAGTGGATGAATTACTCATTACATAAATATTTGTAACAGTAGTGCCTGCAACATCACTATTTGTTCTCGCATTCTGCTGATCTCTTGTAAGCAAATTTAAAAAATCTACATATTGTTCCTGGCTAATTTCATAACGCATTGTATAAAATGCATCGAAGCCTTTTGGAAAACCTGCAGGTATTGGTCCATTACGATCCCCTCCTCTTCCATTCAAATTATCGTAATATAAACGACCTAATCCAGGCGCAACAGTAATTTCTGCCTCACTAAAAATTTCAAATTCAGAAATAGCAATATTTTCAAAGAAAGCATTCATTTCTGCACCGCCAGACCCCACGGAAAAACTTCCTTGTGGAATATAAACCATTTCAATACCAAAAACACGTACTTCAATGTTTGAAGCATCATCAGCAACACCATCTATTCCATAATTCCACCTCAGGTTTAGATTAGTGGCATTCAAATTAAAATTTCCAATATTTTCATTATCACTATATATAAATACACCCATTCCATCTGATGTTGCATCAGCCACTATACCAATAGGCATAATATGATCTACACTACTTGTACTTAGACTGCAATGGCTCCAGTCTCCTCCATTAACCCTGTATTTTACAAAAATCCAAACAGCATTCCAGTTTTGAGCATTACCTGTAATTCTCCAAAAATTTTCGCCACTTAAATCAAACTTAATATTCATCCAATGTTCCACTGTGTTCTTTTCTGTGACAGAAACATTTGAAATATGGACATTATTTGCAAGGACATTATAATTATTTAAACCAAATACAAAAGAAATTAATACAATAAGTCCTAATCTCATCTTATTATCTTTTTATGTAAATATAAACTAAAAATCATCGTTTTAAAATTTGATACGAAATTACATATTTCTTTTAGATTTTACAGAAGATTGATGGCAATTATCATGTTTTTAGATTTTTGCATTGATATAAATTGTATATTTGTTAATAAATCAAATTATAATTAATTAAAAAATGAAGAACCTGCTTGTAATGCGCCATGCAAAATCTGACTGGGGGAAAAATTTACCTGATATAGAAAGACCTTTAAACAAAAGAGGTAAAAAAGCTGCACCGTTAATGGGAGAAGAATTAATGAAACAAAACAAAACACCTGATCTAATATTATCATCCCCGGCAAAAAGAGCTGTGAGTACTGCAAAAAGAGTAATAGAAGCAATTGATTATCAAAAGGAACTGGTAATTGTGAAAGATTTCTATTTCGGATACATGGAACACATAATCAATACAATCAAAAAAATTGATAATGAGAACAATATCATCATGATTGTAGGTCACAATCCTTTATGGGAAGATTTGGTAGTAGAACTGTCAAATGAAAGTAGCTTTATAACAATGCCTACAGCTGCAATTGCATCTTTAGTTTGTGAAACAGATGATTGGAGAATGATTAAAGAACATAGCGGCAAATTAGAATGGATTATCACCCCCAAAGGATTAAAAGAAAAATAAACCCTGAATTTCTATCAATTAGTGTTTGTCAATATAGTCAGATTTTCTTCATTTTTTTTTGTTTTTTTGCTTTTTGAAACAGCAGTCTGTAGCTTCACAGGCAGTCTTTGAAAAGTTAATACCTACTAATAGTGTCAAGTCAAGCGTCAAGTTTCGGGTAAAGTGCTTTGACTCAATTTAAAAAAACATATTGATTTAAATCATTTGTTTTCTTTTAAAAATTAGCATAACTGTTCAGCCAAAGCGGAAGCCGTAGCTACGTGAATCTTTTTTTAGTAAAGCAAAAAATCAAAAAAATTTAACATTGTACACAGACTCTACAGGATTCCAATATTTCTCTCCTGCTGGCTAATACTATTTTGAAATTTATATATATTTGTCCCCTTAAAAAAATTATCGTTTCATAAATTTAATAAGACATGAAAATTTCGATTACGCTGTCCAGGTACTTACTGATTATTTTATCTTTTACATTATTTCTTTCTTGTGATGGCCAAAATAAATCAAATCATAAAAATGAGAACAATGTAACAAATGAAAATATTTCAAATGACGCTGAAAAAAATATAAAACTTGATATAAAAATATTAAATGAAAGCAAAACCGAGTTTATAATTGGTGAAGAAATAACTTTTTTAATTGAACAAAAAGAATCAATCCAGGTTGATTCGGTTCAGTTCTTTATTGATAATAGTTTTTTAGAATCGACAGCTAGTTTACCAGCCAAAATAAAATGGAAATCGAATAAAGCCAAAGCCGGAAAAAATAATTTTGAGGCTCGTGTTTTTATAGATGAAAATAAAGAAACAAGGAAATTATCATTTACTTTAATATCTGATATTCAGCCTAAAAAACACTCTTTTAAAATTGTAAATATTTTCCCGCATGACCGTGCTGCTTATACCCAGGGTCTGGTATACGAAAATGGTTTTCTGTTTGAAGCAACCGGTCAAAAAGGTGAATCTACACTAAGAAAAGTCCAGTTAGGTACAGGTGAGGTTATTCAATCTTATACCTTACCAACAGAAATTTTTGGTGAGGGTATTAGTATTTTTAATGATAAAATTATCCAATTAAGTTACCAGGCATATACAGGATTTGTCTATGATAAAAAAAGTTTTAAGCTTTTAATGAAATTTAATTACCCAAAACCTACTGAGGGCTGGGGTCTGACAAATGATGGAAGAAGCCTGATTATGAGTGATGGCACACACAATTTGTATTTTATCGACCCTGTTTCATTTTCTCAAACCGGGAAATTAGAAGTTTATGATAACAAAGGGCCTGTAAAAAATCTAAATGAATTAGAGTTAATTAATGGTGAGCTTTGGGCAAATATCTATACTACAGATAGAATTGCCAAAATTGATTTAAAAACAGGGAAAGTTATCGCCTATATTGATTTAACAGAAATACTGCCCCAAAAAGATTACGAGCGCGATACTGATGTTTTAAATGGTATTGCTTATGATGAAAAAAATGATCGCATTTTTGTTACAGGTAAAAGGTGGCCAAAATTATTTGAGATAACAATTAAATAGAAAATCATGAGCTTAATAAAGAAGTTTTCAATTTTTAGCCTTATTTTTTTAACATTTTCTATTACAGCATGCATTAAAAACAGGATCTTTCATGAAGTAAAAAAATTTGAAGATTTTAAATGGAACAAAGCTGAAAAAATACAATTTGAAGTATTAATAGAACAAACTGAAATAAAATATGATCTTTTTGTGAATTTGAGATATATTGAAGGTTTTCCATATAAATATTTGCACTTGGATTTGAGTATTACTGATCCTGATGGAAAAACCAAAACCAATGAATTAAGTATTCAAATTATTTCAAATGAAAAAAAGTATATTGGAAATGGTGCTGGCAGTTATTGGGATTTAGATTATCCAATTCCTGAATATCCATTTGACAAAAAGGGAGAATACAAAATAACCATTGAACATGCAATGGAAGAAAATATCTTAAACTGGACAAATGAAGTCGGACTAAGTATTATAGAAAAAGAAAAGGATTATTAAATGAGTTTCAAAAACAAAGTAGTTTGGATAACAGGTGCTTCATCTGGAATTGGTGAAGCATTAGTTTATGCATTTGACAACAAAGGAGCGAATATTATTATTTCTGCCCGTCGGGAAAATGAGTTAGTAAGAGTTAAAAACAACTGTGAAAATTCCAACAACATAATTGTACAACCCTTAGACCTGGAAAATCATGATTCCATTGAGGATATTACACAGTCGGTTATAACAAAAGTTGGAGAAATTGATATTTTAATTAATAATGGTGGTATCAGTCAAAGGTCTCTTGCTAAAGACACTAGCATGGATGTTGACAAAAAAATCATGAATGTTAATTATTTTGGAACTATCGCTCTGACAAAAGCTGTATTACCTGATATGCTTAGAAATAAAACCGGTCATATTGTAGTGATTAGCAGTGTTACAGGTAAAATAGGTGTGCCTTTAAGATCTGCCTATGCGGCATCAAAACATGCATTACATGGCTTTTTTGACACACTACGTGCTGAAACCCATAATGAAAATATTTATGTAAGTATTATTTGTCCGGGATTTATTCGAACCAACGTTTCCTTAAATGCCCTGAATGCAGATGGTAAAGCCCAAAATATAATGGATGAAGCAACTAATCAGGGAATGGAACCAAATGTACTTGCTGAAAAAATAATCAAAACCATAGAAAAAAAGAAAGAAGAGGTTGTATTTGCTGGAAAAGAAAGTTTAGGAATCTATTTAAAGCGTTTTTGGCCGGGTTTATTTTCAAAAATGATTAAAAAAGCAAAAGTTACATAATGTTTGCAAGAAAAAGCCAATCTAAATACGTGAAATCCCGACTTAGAGAAGCTTAATTGGGGGTATCCCAAATTTTAGCTGAACTTAATCGCTTTCGTAGAAATCCATAATTCTATGAATTATTGGGGTTTTAATAATACTACCTTGTATTATCCACACAATTATTTACAAAACAGAAACAAATAGTATGGTTTAAAAAAATAGTTTCATCCGTATATTTCTAATAAGCTTGTTTCTTCATGTTCAAAAAAATGTATCTGGTCAAAGAATATTGCTATACTCATCTAATTTTTGTATATTTATAGTAATATTGAAATTAAATAGAGCGTTGTAATTATAGTTTAGGTTTTTTCATAATAGGTTTAGGTTAATAATTAGTAATGGATTAAGGTGATCATTATTGGTCACCTTTCTCTCATAAAATTGAAAATAGATAAATGGTTCCATTCCCCAATTTCCAAAACCAATTAAGCAAAATACATTTAACCCCAATAATTAATAATATTGATTTCCTTTCCAATACAATTTTTCGTTTTCTGCCTTCAGTCCATTCTCCAGTTAGCACACTGTTTACTACCTACTTTTCTTTATTCTTTCACAAAGACCCTATTTTCCCACGCCTTCATCTCAAATTCATCATCACTAAGAGTATTTTCAGAGAAGATATCTTTATAGTTAGTTCCAATTAATTCAACTTCCAGTTTTACCTTTTGCATATCTTTTGAAAGATTAAAAACAGCATATACTGTATTGCCTTCCTTTTCCCTGCTAAAAGCAAATATTTTTTCGTCATCAGAAGTTTTTATCCTGATCATTTTTCCACCCTCATTACCATTCCAAAGAGCCTTATGATCCTTTTTTAGTTGATTTAACGTTTTATAAAATCCAGATAAATCTTCCCCGGCCTGCCAATCAATTTCATCTTTCTCAAAAAACTTTAAGCTTTTATTTAAACCTGCTTCCTGCCCGCTATATATTAATGGCATACCAGGAACTGTAGCAGATAAAACAGCCATAGTCTTTCGTGCATCACCTAAACGTTCATACACTGTTTTTTGCCAAGCATTTTCATCATGATTAGTGGTAAAATACATTCTCATTGCATTAGCAGGATACGTAAGTTCATCTTTTTCAAAGTAAGCATCTATATCTTTCACTGATTTTTCACCTTTAGCCACATCATTCATTAAATGATGAAATTCCCAACTGTAGCTCATATCAAATGCTTTATGGTGCATTTCAGTCGATTCCCATTCTGCCAACATAAAAACAGGTTTAATAGCATCAAGTTCTTTACGGGCATTATCCCAAAAACCGGTAGGAACCATTCCGGCCATATCACAACGATAGCCATCTATATCAGTCTCAGACACCCAAAACTTTAATGCATCCACCATTTCCTTTCTAAGTTCCTGACTATCATAGTTTAAATCCATAACATCCGACCAATCCGTATCCTTAGGTGACATGAAATTTCCTAAACTATCTTTTGTATAAAAATCAGGGTGCTCATTTGCCCATATATGATCCCATGCTGTATGGTTGGCAACCCAGTCCAGAATTACATACATATCCATTTCGTGAGCTTTAGCAACAAGAGCTTTAAAATCGTCCATAGTTCCAAAATCCGGATTTACTTTCTTATAATCCTGAATTGAATAACCACTACCCAACCCACCTTTACGGTTTTTTTCACCAATAGGCTGTATAGGCATTATCCATAAAATATCAACGCCCATTTCTTTTAATCGGGGTAAATGTTCTTCAAATTCCTTAATTGTTCCGGATTTTGTATACTGCCTTATATTAACTTCGTAAATATTGGCATTTTTCACCCAATCCACATGTTGTACAGTAAATTCTTTAAAATCATTAATTTCTAGTGAATCCATTTTTTCTTCCTGGTCGTTTACAGATTGATTATTACAAGCACTGAAAGCTAAAAGTATAGCTATAGCAGCAATTGCGTTTATAAATTTTGAATAACTTGTCATAGTCATATGTTTAAATTGTTATACTATTAAATTTTGAGTGCAGAAGCTACACATTTATTCAATTTTAACAGCTTTATTTGCAGCAATATCCACTTGTTTGTCATTTACCATCAGCGAAATTGCTTGATCATAAGTATTCTTAATTTCCACGGTTTTTTTACTGACATTAATAGAAAGTAAATGTCCTCTAAACCTTATTTTAAAAGAATAAGATGTCCATTTGTCCGGGATGTATGGACTAAATGACAATTGATTATCTTTTACACGCATACCACCAAAACCTTCAACCACTGACATCCAAGTACCTGCCATACTGGTTATATGGCAACCTTCATCTGCTTCGTGGTTATAATCATCCAAATCTAAACGAGCAGTTTGCAGATAAAAATCATAGGCCATTTTTCTTTTTCCCAAATCAGAAGCAATTATGGAATGTAAACAGGGTGATAATGATGATTCATGAACAGTCCTTTTTTCATAAAAGTCAAAATTCTTTTCAATTGTATCCTTGTCAAAATCATCTTCAAAGAAATACATTCCCTGTAAAACATCAGCTTGCTTAATAAATGGTGATCTCAAAATCCTATCCCATGACCAATTTTGATTCAATGGTCTAATCGAACTATCCAAATCAGCAACCAGGGTTTGATCTTTATCCAAATAACCATCCTGTTGTAAAAAAACACCTTTTTGTTTATCTTCAGGCAAATACATTTTATGTATTTTTTCTCTCCAATCTGATGTTTCACTTTGTTCATTAAAGTCCCATTTATCGGATACTTTTTTGAATGTTTCCGGACTTTTATTTTTAACAAAATCTACTGCTTCCAATGTATATTTCATTGTCCAGCGGGCAAGATAATTTGTATACCAGTTGTTATTTACATTGTTTTCATATTCATTTGGCCCGGTAACACCCAAAATTACATATTGTTTTTTCTCATTTGAATAATTCACTCTTTGTGCCCAAAACCGCGAAATTGCAATCAAGACCTCCAGTCCATATTCTATTAGATAATCGCTGTCACCTGTATAATTTATGTAATTATAAATAGCATAGGCAATAGCTCCGTTCCTGTGAATTTCCTCAAAAGTGATTTCCCATTCGTTATGGCACTCTTCACCATTCATTGTTACCATTGGATAAAGAGCAGCATTATTTGTAAAACCTAATTTTTCAGCGTTCTTAATTGCCTTATCCAAGTGATTATATCTGTATTTCAATAAATTGCGGGCAACATTACTATCAGCAGTACTTAAATAAAATGGCACACAATAAGCTTCAGTATCCCAATAGGTACTTCCACCATATTTTTCTCCGGTAAATCCTTTGGGACCAATATTTAACCTGGGATCTTCACCGGTATAAGTTTGATTCATTTGAAAAATATTAAACCTGATACCCTGTTGCGCTGCTAGGTCTCCTTCAATCACAATATCACTTTCTTTCCATTTATCAGCCCAGGCTTTGATATGCTCATGCAATAAAATTTCAAATCCAATTTGGGATGCTTCTCTTGTTACTTTTTTTGCATTTTTAAGAAGCTTATCCTTTTTGTGATATTCAGATGACAGATTAGCTACATATTTATAAAGTACAGTTTCCTGCCCTTGTTTACATTCAACGGTTGTTGAATTAGCCACATACTTTTTCTTTTCAATTTTCTCGGTTTTAAAATCAATGCTGACATGATCCTGAGTAATATTAAAACTCATTCCTGTGGCTACGTGAAATTTCGTTTTTTTGGTACGGGCAACAATATATGCTTCCCGGTCAAATACTTTTTTATCTATTTCTTTCCAAAATTTTTCTTCATAATTTGAATCCTCATTTTCTATATCAGCATCTAAATAGGGACTAAAAGTTATTTTTCCGGAAAAATTTAAAGGGGTAACTGAATATTTAATAGCGGCTACTTCATGTTTAACCAGGCTAATAAACCTTTTTGCAGCTACTTTTACCTGGTTCCCATTATTTAAACGAGCAGTAAATATACGCTCCAAATAGCCTTCCTTCATATTTAAAACACGCTTAAAACTAAGGATTTCGCATTTAGCCAGGTCAAGTTTTTCATCCTCAATCTCAACATTTATTCCAATCCAGTTGGCTGCATTTAATACTTTGGCAAAATACTCAGGATACCCATTCTTCCACCATCCTACTTTTGTTTTGTCAGGATAATAAACCCCGGCAATATAACTTCCCTGCATACTTTCACCTGAATAGGATTCTTCAAAATTGGCACGCTGTCCCATTCTGCCATTACCAATGCTAAAAATACTTTCAGCCATTTTATTTCTGCCCGGAATAAATTCTTCTTCAATTATTTTCCAATCATCTAACTTGTAAAATCTTTCCATAACAATATTTGTATTTCGCTGCGCTGTCCGTCAATGGTTATTTGTTTATCTGGTTATCTGGTTATTTGTGCTTTTTTCAAACCACCGAATCCTCAAATCACCAATAACTTAATGACTAATTATTTTCTCTAAATCATTTATCGTAAAATTCTCAAAACCAGGAATTAAAATATCAGCATCTCCCAGGTTTTCCTCTGTACCAATACCAATACAGAACATTTTTCCATTATGTGCGGCTTCAACACCAGCAGCTGCATCTTCAAAAACCACACAATTTTCAGGATCCACATTTAATCCCTTGGCCCCCATTAAAAATACTTCAGGATCAGGTTTTGCATTTGACACTTTATTTCCATCAATAATTGCATCAAATAAGCCACTTATATTTAATTGGTTAAGGATAGTCATTGCATTTTTACTAGCTGAGCCTAACGCAATTTTATAGCCTTTCTCTTTTGCTGTTTTAAGAAATGATAATGCACCAGGCAATATTTCGTCAGGCATCATTTTTTTAATCATTCCAACATATCTTTCATTTTTCTGTGTGGCCAATTGTTTTTTTACATCGTCCTCCAGCTTAACGTTACCCACTTCTAACAAAATATCAAGCGAACGCATGCGCGAAACGCCTTTTAGTCTTTCATTATGTTCCTCAGAAAAGAAAAAGCCAAGTTCATCAGCCAGTTCTTTCCATGCCAGGTAATGATACTTAGCTGTATCAACAATTACCCCGTCTAAATCAAAAATTAAAGCTTTAATTTCCATTTTCTCGTATTTCGATTTGTTTTTTATCTTCAACTAACATTACTGTAACTGCAGCAATTAAAAAACTGCCGCCCCCAATGAGCATTGCATAAATAGCTTCACCATTAAAGAAAATTTCTATTATTGGTCCTCCAAATAAACCATTAACAATTTGTGGAATCACAATAAAAAAGTTAAATATGCCCATATAAATACCCATTTTTTTAGATGGTAATGAACCGGTAAGTATTGCATAAGGCATTGAAAGAATACTTGCCCATGCAAAGCCAACCCCAATCATAGAAAATATCAAAACATTTGGGTCATTAATTATATACATAGAAGCTAAACCAAGTCCTCCAGCTACTAATGATATCATATGGGTAAATTTACGACTGGTATATTTTGCAATTACAGGTAAAATTAATGCATACAATGCCGCAACCCCATTATAAACCCCAAACAAAATAGGAACCCAATTAGCACCTTCATCATAAAGTTCAGGATTATATATTGGTGAATCAGGGTCAATACTGGCACCATAAATATGTTCAGTAATAGCAGGAGTGGTGAATACCCACATTGAGAATAAACCGAACCATGAGAAAAACTGTACAACAGAAAGCTGTTTCATCGTTTTTGGCATTTTTGCTATATCAGAAAATATCTCTAAAATGCCTAATTTACTTTCCTTTTCAATTTCCTCCGGTTTATCAAATTCAGCCAGTTCTAAAGGAGAGTACTCTTTAGTTCTTATTACAGTCCACACGATAGTAGAAATAAATACTATAGCGCCCATATAAAAAGAAAGCTTTACGGTCATTGGAATCTCACCTGGAGCTGCACTATTAGAAATATTCAACCAATTTGCCAAAACATATGGTAAAATTGATCCTACAACAGCTCCAATGCCAATAAAAAAGCTTTGAATAGCAAATCCTCTTGTTCTTTGACTGTCAGGCAACATATCTCCTACCAAAGCCCTGAATGGTTCCATGGATACATTAATTGAAGCATCCATAAACATTAACATTCCAGCAGCAATAAATAAAGCAGGAATATAACCGGCTAATGCAGGTGAATTAGGCATAAACACTAAAGCAAGGGATGCTAAAATTGCACCAACCAGAAAATAAGGCCTTCTTCGTCCCAGTCTTCCCCATGTTTTATCACTGTAATATCCTATTATAGGCTGAACAATAAA
>JBDLJL010000009.1:0-54318 GCA_039714415.1 Bacteroidota bacterium | reverse complement strand
CGAAGGTACGATCACTGACGATGACAATGCACCGCTAATTACAATAAACGATGCTTCGGCAACGGAAGGCAACAATGTTCAATTTACGGTAAACCTTTCGAACCCAAGTTCGGAAGATATTATCGTAACTTTAGGTTTAACTGACGGAACTGCAACAGGCGGAACGGATTATACAGCAACAAATGTTACCGTTACAATCCCGGCAGGTTCTACTTCTGTTATTGCAAACGTCCCTACTACTGATGATGCTATCGATGAAACAGACGAAACATTTACAATCGGCATAGCCAGTGTAGATGCAGGTACAGTTGATGCTGATTTGACAGATACAGGTGCCGGTACGATAAACGACAACGACGGCGCACCACAAATCTCGATCAACGATGTAAGCGTGGCGGAAGGTGATGTTGGTACTGTCAATATGGTCTTCACCGTAAGCTTAAGTTCTGCAAGTGCAAGCTCGATAACAGTTGATTATGCAACTTCTGATAATACGGCAACCTTAGCAAGCGGCGACTATGTACAAATAAATACTACTACATTAACTTTTGCCCCAGGCGTTACAAACCAAACAGTTACGGTTGTAGTAAATGCTGACCTTGTTTTTGAAGGTAATGAAAGTTTATTTGTTGATTTATCTAACCCTGCTAATGCTACTATTTTAGACAATCAGGGCGAAGGTACGATCACTGACGATGACAATGCACCGCTAATTACAATAAACGATGCTTCGGCAACGGAAGGCAACAATGTTCAATTTACGGTAAACCTTTCAAACCCGAGTTCGGAAGATATTATCGTAACTTTAGGTTTAACTGACGGAACTGCAACAGGCGGAACGGATTATACAGCAACAAATGTTACCGTTACCATCCCGGCAGGTTCTACTTCTGCAACTGCAACTGTCCCTACTACTGATGATGCTATCGATGAAACAGACGAAACATTTACAATCGGTATAGCCAGTGTAGATGCAGGTACAGTTGATGCTGATTTAACAGATACAGGTGCCGGGACAATAAACGACGATGACAATGCACCGCTTGTAAGCTTATCAGTTAGTCAAGTAACGATTGCTGAAAACGGCGGTACTTCTGATTTAACAGCAAGCTTGAGTAATATATCAACTTCTAATGTGGATGTAACAATTACTTATACTGGTACTGCTGCTAACGGAGCTGATTATACAGGGACGACTACTATTACAATTCCGGCTGGAAATTTATCAGCAAGTATTACACTTACAAGTGTTGATGATGCTGTTACCGAAGGTGACGAAACCATTATCGCTGATATAACAGCAGTAACAAACGCCATGGAAGACGGTACGCAGCAAGAAACAGTTACAATTACAGATGATGATGACACACCTGATGCTGTTGATGATAATGAAAGTGTTGATGAAAATGGAACTTTAAACACTGATGTTTCTACAAATGATACAGGTTTAGGTGATACACCGGTAACATTTACAGTTACTACTGATGTAACTAATGGTACATTGACATTAAACACTGATGGGACTTATACTTATATCCCTGATGCTGGTTTTAATGGTACGGATAACTTCACATATACCGTTTGCGATGCAGATGGTGAATGTTCAACTGCAACAGTTACTATTACAGTTAACCCTGTAAATAATGCCCCAATAGCAGTAAACGATACTACAAATATTACAGGATCAGGAGATATTTCAGTTCTTGATAATGATTCAGACCCTGATGGTGACATCTTATCAATAACAATTATTACTGACCCTGATAATGGAACAGCTGTTATTAATAACGGGGTAATAACATATACTTCATTGGGCGACTATTGTGGACTTGATAGTATCCAGTACCAGATTTGTGACCATGAACCCCAATGTGCAACAGCTTGGGTAATTATAAATGTTCAAACAGCTGATGCAGATGGTGACGGAATCCCGGATTCAGAAGAAACTTTAACTGCTGATACTGATAATGACGGTGTCTTGGATTATTTAGACCTTGATAGCGATAATGACGGGATACCTGATCAAATTGAAGCACATACTAATGGTAATGCTTGTGAATATAGTGAAGCTTTTGATTTTGATGAGGATGGGACACCGGATCATTTAGACTTAGATAGTGACGATGATGGTATTTTTGATATCATTGAAGAAGGTGGTGATGATGATAATTTAGATGGTCAGGTGGATGGACTTACAGATAATGATGGAGATGGTGCTGATGATAACAATACCACTGATGGTGATGTAGATACTGATGGTGACGGCCATCCAAACTATAATGACCTGGATAGTGACGACGATGGTTTAACTGACGAAAAAGAAGGCTTTGAAAATGACTGCGATGAAGATGGTATTGTTGACTTTATTGATCCCGATGAATGTATTACAGATATAATTATACCAGAAGGTTTTTCACCAAACAATGATGGTATAAACGATTCATTTACTATCAAAGGGATTGAAAGTTATCCACATAATAAAATATTGATAGTGAACCGTTGGGGAAACAAAGTATTTGAAGCCGAACCTTATAATAATGACTGGGATGGTAAAAATACCAAAGGTATTTCAGTTGGTAGCGATGACCTGCCGGAAGGAACCTATTACTATATACTTGAATTAGGCAATTCAAATAAGATTATTAAAGGTTATATATATTTAAATAGATAATTAAAGCCGCTAAGTGGATGGGGTAATAAAGAAAATAGAAATTATTAACAGAATATCAATTCTTTTAATAATCCGCTAAGCAGCTATATCTTAAAAAATAAAAATCATGAAGAAATTA
Organism: Bacteroidota bacterium; assembly: GCA_039714415.1. Classification (GTDB taxonomy): domain Bacteria; phylum Bacteroidota; class Bacteroidia; order Bacteroidales; family NBLH01; genus NBLH01. Next base: position 51,529 of record JBDLJL010000009.1, on the reverse strand, counting down.
TTATTAATTCTAAGTTTCACTGTAATAGGGTTAGGTATTTCTGCACAGCAGGATGCCATGTTTACCCATTACATGTTTAATACTATTGCAGTAAATCCGGCCTATGCGGGAAGCAGGGATGCATTTACCATCACAGGCTTACACCGCTCACAATGGGTTGGGTTTGAAGGTGCACCAATTACACAAACTTTAACAATGCATACACCAATTCCATTGAAAAATTCGGGTATTGGACTATCATTCGTTAATGATAAAATTGGCCCTATGAGAACTACTTCATTTTACGTGGATTATTCCTATACAATTCAAATTGGAAAAAAATCGCATCTTGCTTTTGGGTTTAAGGCAGGAGCCAACATGTTAAAAGGTGACTTAACTTCCCTTAGTTTAACAGATCCAAATGATCCTGCTTATATTTCAGATACACAAAGTGAGTTCTTGCCGAATTTCGGTTTTGGCTTATACTATAATACAGATAATTATTATGCTGGTATATCAGTTCCAAAGTTATTGGAAAATGATTTCAAAAATAACTCTGTTTCGGGAAGTACCGATTTGGGAGGAGAAGAAAAACACTATTTTTTAATAGCGGGGAGTATATTTAACATTGGACAGCAATTTAAAATAAAACCTACTACTTTTGTAAAAGTAACAAATGCAGCACCAATTGAAGCTGATATTACGGCTACATTAATTTATAAGGATAAAGTATGGCTGGGTGGCATGTTCAGGACAGGAGATGCAGCAGGTATGCTAATGGGTATAAATATAACAGATGTTCTTGCTGTAAGCTATTCTTTTGATTTTTCTTATACCAATTCAACTTTTAAATACAATCAGGGTAGCCACGAAATCATGTTAAGGTATGATCTTGTTCTTAAAAATGAAAAGAAAATTTATTCACCAAGATATTTCTAAAATATTTTATTATCACAAACAAATGAAAAAAATAAATACATTATTATTCATACTTATTGTTGTAACTAATAACGCATTTGCACAACCTGGAAAAATAAAAAAAGGGGATAAATACTTTGATGCATTTGCATTCAGGCAATCAATTGAAAAGTACGAAGGAATAACCGATAAAACAGATTCCATAAAAAGGAATCTTGCCTTGGGATACTACAATATAGGGGAATATGAGAAATCAGAGAAATATTATGCTGAACTTGCAAAATCAGAAAAGAAAATTGCCGAAGATGTTTATAATTATGCAGCGGTATTGTCAGTAAATGGCAAATACGAGGAATCATCACAATGGATGAAGACATTCCATGAATTAAACCAAGATGACAGTCGTGCTAAAAGATACAATCAAAATCCATTATTTTATGATGAATTATTAAAAAACAAAGAACAATTTGCTATCAAAAACCTGGATATAAATTCAGAGCAGGAAGATTTTGGGACTTGTTTCTTTAAAGGTAAAATAATGTTTGCATCGTCTCGCGAAAAATTTCGTATTACACGTAGAAGGTGGAATTGGAATGATCTTCCGTTTTTGGATTTATATGTTGCAGACAAAGACTCTTTGAATGAGCTCAAAAACCCGATGAATTTCAGGGCATCAATAAATAAAAAATACCATGAAGGCCCTGCCTCTTTTAATAAAGCAGGAAATTTTATGGCATTTACCCGAAACAACTATAATGCTAAGAGTAAAGATGGAGCAATTAAATTAGAAATCTACACTTCAGAATTTAAAGAGGGTGAATGGCAAGAAGCCAAACCGCTTCCGTTTAATAATAAAGATTATTCCGTGGGACATGCAGCTTTAAGCAAGAATGGTAGAACAATGTACTTTGCTTCTGATATGCCTGGTGGAATTGGCGGTGTTGATTTATATGTTGTTCAAAAAGATTCAAACAATAATTGGACAAGACCTAAAAATCTTGGAAAAGATATCAATACAGAAGGAAACGAAATGTTCCCGTTCTACCATGCTGATGGTTTCTTGTTTTTTGCTTCAAACGGGCTTCCCGGTTTAGGAGGTTTAGATATTTTTATGGTAAGTATTATAGATTCAAATGATATTTCAGTACCTGTAAACCTTGGTGTACCAATTAACAGTAGTTATGATGATTTTGCACTGGTCATGGATTCTTTACAAACTTCCGGCTATTTTTCATCCAATCGACCTGGTGGTAAAGGCGATGATGATATTTACCGGTTTGACCTTTTAAAACCATTTGAAAGAAACCTTATCGTAAATGTTTTTGATACAAAAGGAAACAGCTTATCAGATACCGAGGTAAATTTATATGATAATAAAGGGAATGTTCTTGAAACAATAAAAACAGATTCGAGTGGAACACATACATTTACTATTAATGAGAATATAGTTTATCTTCTTAAAGGAAATAAAGAAAAATATCAACCAGACCAAAAAGAAGCTGATGCAACAACTAATGCAAGAAGTTATGTAGTTGACCTGATACTAAAGAAAATGAACTTCTCTTTGGTTTGTGTAGCTACAGACGCCGAAACAAAAAAAAATATCCCTGAAGTATCAGTTACTTTATTAGATAAAACTATTGACAAAAAAGAAAATTTAATCACAGATAGTGCCGGGTATTATAAGCGTGCATTAGAAGAGATAAAAATCGGTGATACGATCCATTACAATGCGGTATTTGAAAAAGAAGGATATTTAACAAATGTGGCTGTTTACAATAGAATTGTTAAAAAAGAAGGTGAGATAAGAATAGAAGTTGAACTAAATAAAATAGAAGTTGGTACAGACCTAGGTAAAATAATTGATATAAATCCCATTTATTTTGACCTTAGCAAATGGAATATCAGACCTGATGCAGCTATAGAACTAGATAAGATTGTTAAAGTAATGATTGAAAACCCGGAAATGATTATTGAATTAGGCTCACATACAGATAGCAGGGGAAGTACTTCTTCAAATTTAAGGTTATCAGATCGCAGGGCTAAATCTTCGGCCAAATATATTAAAGAACGAATACCAAACCCGGAAAGGATTAAAGGGAAAGGATATGGTGAAAGCCAAATTATAAACAAATGTAAAAACGGTGTACGTTGCTCTGAGGATGAGCATCAGCTAAATAGAAGGACTGAATTTAAAATAATCAAAATAAAATAAACTTTTACAAATATCCTGTAACAAGTTTATAATTAAATTCCCATGCATATTGTATGGGAATTTTTCTTTTAAAACACTCATATTATTATCAATAAATATTCGTTATTTTTGTAGAACATAGTCAATTGTTTATGAAGATATATATATTTCTCCTTGTTCAATTAATCCACTTATCGGCTCTTCTTAGTCAAAATTCAAAGATGATTCCTGCCTGGGTATTTGACATCAAAAATTATAATAATGATCAATTTGCTGTTGGTATTTCTGATCCGGATATGGATAGTATTACAGCATTTGAGCAGGCTAAAATGAGAGCTCTAATTAATTATGGGATTTTTAATAATGGTCAATATGGTTCACTCACAAGTATAGCAATTGGAAATGAACAGGAAAATATATATGATGCTACAAGTATTGAAACTATTTTGTATAGTAGCCTTATAAAAGGAAATTTTAAAGTATCCGATTCTATTCAGATTGAAAAAAAGGAATTTACAAAATATAACGAATGTTGTGTTTTACTAAAGAAGTGTTCTTCAAAAATTGAGCAAACAAGTGTTTTTCAATATTCATTAGTAAGAAGAACAGGATTTCAAAAAGAAAACAATATTTTTCCCGTTTTTATAGATGAATTGGAATTTGTGGTTGAGCTAAATGATTCATTAAAATTTACTTATTTTATAAATAGAAAAAATGACAAATATGATATTAGATCAAACCTTGGAGATACAAATAATTTGAAAGAAATAAGTATAAAAAATATTTACAGAAATTATTCCTCAACTTCTGATTCTGAAAAAGAAAATAATACTACCTACTATTCAAAATTATCCTCAGGTTTATGGTCTGCCTATATGTTTGAACTATTTGATCAAATAAGTTTCAATTCAATTTTAAACAAAAATAAGGCAAATCAGCTTATTACTTTAGAACAAGGAAATATTAACAATAAAAATATATTTAGTTCATTGAATGAATTAATTTTTTCATCTAAAAAACATGAAACAGAACCTTTAAAAGTTCAATTAGATAAAATTAATGTTCAGGCTAATTATCTTAAAATAAAATTTAAAGAGAATGGCAATCAACCAGCAGTTGGACAAGTTTCAAACACCAATATTTCTCAAAATATCAAGTTGAGTAGATCAGATAGAAAAAACCAAAAAAAACTAATAAAAGAAAAATGGATAGCATTAGGATTTTCTGATATTAAAAATGCCTATTCAAAATTAAAATATTTTGAAAACAAAGAGGAATACATAAACAGCAGTGCAATTTTGGAAACACGAAATTTAGGAAATGGGATATTGAAAGGATTGCAAATTGCCCGCACTGGAATTGAAAACCAGTTAAAAAGCAAAATAAAAACCATGAATAAGATTGAGATAGAAGATAACAGTAACTTGTCTGTACAAACTTCAAAAACTTTTATAAGTGAGAAAACAGAGAAAATTGAACCTTATTTTATCTTTCTTAGAAAAATTAACAACAGCTTTTATAAGCTAAATATCATCCTTTTTTACAAAATTTAATAGATTACTGCATATTAACTACCGCTAACTTTTGAAAGCTAAAAACGCTCAAATTCATCATCTTTCACAGCATCAGATCCTAAATCAAATTTATAACCCTCTGCTAAGCCCGACTCCTTTTCTACAATCAAATTCGATTCAGTGAGATTGTCTTCTGCTTTTCGCTCAATATTAGGTTCTTGAACCGTTTCCTTTAGGTTTTTCTGAACTGAAATTTCGCTTGAAGTTGTTTTAAAAAAAGAAACAATTTCTTTTAATTGTGTAGCCTGTGCTGATAATTCCTCCGCGCTTGAAGCAAGCTGTTCAGAACTATTAACATTTTGCTGAGTTACATTATTAAGCTGTCCCATAGCATTATTAATCTGATCAACACCACTTAGCTGTTCTATACTGGATGAGGCAATATTATCAATAAGTTCAGATGTCTGTTCAATTTTTGGTGTTACCTTATCTAATAAATCTCCAGCTGTAGTAGATATTTCTACTGTATCTTTGGAAAGCTTTTCAATCTCAGTAGCAGCATTCTGACTTCTTTCTGCTAATTTTCGGACTTCAGAGGCTACCACAGAAAAACCTTTACCAGATTCACCTGCCCTGGCCGCTTCAACTGCTGCATTTAATGCCAGTAAATTGGTTTGGAAAGCAATTTCACTAATTATATTCACCTTATCAGCAATATCCTTCATAGAATCAATGGCTCGTTTTGCAGCTTCATTTCCATTAATTATCCCAACAGCAGAATTCCGTGCCATTTTTCCTGTTGATTTTGCATTTTCAGCATTTTGTGAAATATTTGCGGACATTTCTTCCATAGAGGCTGCAACTTCCTCAGCTGAAGATGCTTGTTCATTAGCCCCACTGGATAATTCCTGTGAATTTGAATTTAACCGTAAACTTGCATCACCAATTTGATTAGCACTTTCTTTAATATTACCGATAACTTTATTTGTACTTTCTGTAATTAAATTTAAAGCCTTTATTAAATCACCGATTTCATCTTTACGCTTAATGTTAATTTTATCAGTTAAGTCACCCGATGCAATTTTAGTAGCAATTGTGACACTGTTATTTATAGGCAAAGTTATAGAACGACTTATAAAATAAGTAAAAATTATACCTAAAATTAATATTATTACAATAGAAATTATTAAAATAGTTTTAGCTTTGGTTGTGATTTGATTAGAAGTTTCTGCATTTTCAGTAAATAAATCTAAAACTACGTCAGTAATCCCTTTCACATCACCAAGAAGATTTGTTCCAATTTCTGTTGTTTTAAGTTCCAATTTTCTGGCTGCAACATATTCCTGCCCATAATTGTTAATCCCTGAACTAAGCTTATTAATATTAGCATTAATCGTCACATTTGTACTTGCAGTAGCATGCCTATTCAAAATGGTGAGTTTTTTGTATAAATCCGGCATCTTACGGGGTGTTCTTTCAAGCCTTATAAAATTTAAAAAACCAATTATTTCAACAATATCTTTCTTTAACTCCTGGTCATTATTATTTGAAAGAAGGTCACTTTCAATTTTATTTATATTTAGTATGATCAAATTGGTTTTTTCCACTTTTTGTTTATATTCTTCAAATACACTCAAAAAATCTATAATTTGCGATTGGATTTTTAACAATTTTTCAATAATTTCCTTGTTTAAGCCAGCTGCCTCTCCCTTAAGTATTATTTCACCAATTGCTGATAAGGTCCTTTCCGATCTGACTATAACTTTATCACTAAAGTATTGATTGCCTGAATAATTATATTCTGCCAGGTAATTTATTACTTCATGCCAATGTTTATCAACTTTATAAGAATTATTAACAACAGGAAGATAATACAAAGCAATATCTTTTGTATTATTATTAATTCTGTCCAAATTAGTAATGCCAATAATACCAATTATTATAGCTAATATCAAAGTGATACCAGAAGCTATTAGCAATTTAAAATGTATTTTTATGTCTTTCCAGTTCATAGCAATAATCCATTTTTTAGAATATTTCATGCGTAATGTACAATTAATTATTTAAACACGAAAATTGAAATAATACACAAACAATATAGTCTCAATTATTACTAAAAGTAAACTAAGAAAATTTTGATTTCCAATAAAACAAATTATTCGTATCTTTAGCAAGATTAATATCATTTTTCATACTAAATATAAATCAATTTATGAGGATTATTAAAATAATTATCTCTATACTTGTTTTTGCTAACTTAATATCTTGTACTGAACAAAAAACAAATCTTACCATTGGCTTTTTAGTTGACTCATTTGAAACAGCACGTTGGCAAAAGGATAAAAAATACTTCATCGAAAAAGTAAAAGAAATGGGTGGCAAAGTAATTGTAAAATCAGCTAATGGTGATGAGGCTTTACAATATTCACAAGCTATGGAACTAATTGAACAAGGAGTAAAAGTTTTGGTAGTGGTTGCTACCAATGCAAATACTGCTGCAGCCATTGTTCGTGATGCTCATAAAAAAAATGTCAAAGTAATTGCATATGCCCGTATAATTAAAAATTGTGATTTAGATTATTTTATTACATTTAATGTTGAAAAAATTGGGGAACTCCAAGCAGATTATGTGCTCAATCTTGTTCCTAAAGGTAATTATGTATTAATTAACGGTGACAAATCTGATGTTAATGCAATTATTGAGCATAATGGTGTAATGAATTCTTTGAAACCTGAAATTGATAATGAAAACATTAAGCTTATTTATGATGGTTACATTGAAGCATGGTCACCAAAAGATGCTGAATTTACCATGAATAAGGTTATTAAATTATGTGATGAAAAAATTGATGCAGTTATTGTTGGCAATGATGGAATGGCAGGTGGAGTATATTCTGCATTGGCCAATCAGGGACTTAGTGGTGAAGTTTTAATCACAGGTTTGGATGCTGAAGCTATTGCTTGTAAAAGAATTCTCAATGGTGATCAGGCTATGACCGTATATATGTCGATTAAGGAATTAGCTTATGCAAATGCTGAGTTAGCTATTCAACTAGTAAAAAATCAAAAAATAACAGAAGAATTGAGTTTTATCAATAACGGAAGAATTGATGTCCCTTCTATTATTTTGGAACCTCAGATTGTTGATAAAAGTAATATAGAATCAACAGTGATTGCTGAAGAATTTTTAACTATGGAAGAAATTGATAAAAGTTCTTATTAAACTGAGTTTGATGTAAAGATATCGATAAACAACTGTATATCAATAACCCCGCCTCTTTAAAGCGGGAAGGTATATAATAAAGGTGATTGAAATTTAAAATATTTTGTAATTTTTTAATAATTTACAAAATATTTTAAATTTCTTTAGCTAGTGCAATTAATCTTACACCTGGTTAAAACCCGGCGCTATTGATTATCTATTTAAAAGAGTTTATTATAGCAATAAAGTCATCAGCATTTAGCGAAGCACCACCAATCAGGCCACCGTCAACATCAGGTTTTGAGAATAGTTCTTCAGCATTAGATGGTTTGCAACTACCACCGTAAAGAATTGTTGTATCTTCTGCTACCTGGTTGCCAAATTTATCAGAAATTAATTTTCGGATATATTCATGAATTTCCTGTGCCTGATCAGAGCTGGCAGTTTTACCGGTACCAATTGCCCAAACAGGTTCGTAAGCAATTATTACTTTTTCAAACGCAACTTTATCCAAATTAAAAATAACATTCTCAATTTGTTCCTTAACCACCTCGAAATAATTTCCTGCTTCTCTGTCTTCTAATACTTCACCACAACAGAAAATCGGCTGCATTTCATTTTCAATTACAAGATTTACTTTTTTTAGCAAAGTTTCATTTGTTTCACCATAATAAGCCCTACGCTCTGAATGCCCTAAAATTACAGCTTTCACACCTAAAGAACTTAACATTTTTGCCGATACCTCGCCGGTAAAAGCACCTTTTGGCTCCGATGCACAGTTTTGTGCAGCAAGGCATATCCTTTCAGTATCAATTAACTGACCAACTACCGATAAATGTGTTAAGGGAGGCGCAATTACGATACCTGTATCTTTATTACTAACTTCTTTCTTAGCTTTTTCGTTAATCCCGCTTGCCAAAGCAGATCCTTCCTGAAGGCATGTATGCATTTTCCAGTTTCCGGCAACAATTTGTTTTCTCATGATAATTATAATATTTATTAGTATTTTTAAGATATGCCTGAGTTAGCTTGCCAATATAATAATTTCCCTTGTAAATTATAAGAGAAATGTTATGTTGAGCAACTAAGCCTTTTATAAAAATCCTCAACGAGGGTTTCAGGCTTCAAAAATAAGAATTATTTCGATGCTTTTAATAAATTGTTAATAAATGCTTTCCAATCCCAACTAAGAAATATTTAATTTTGAGCTATTATTTTCTAATTTTAAATATCATGGAAACAAAAGTGATTGATTTGTTAAAAGCTGAACTAAATGAAATCAGGTCAACCGAAAAAATATCAAATTTGGTTTATAAAAAAGGAAGTTCACTTTTTATGAACGGGCAAAGCCAAATGTTGACACAGTCAAAACAGTTATTTGAGTTTTCAGTTGATGATGAATTTGATGATTATAAAATAAGTATTTCAATTAATGGAACTATTGAGATGAAATGCAATTGTAAATCAAAAGATTTATGTCATCACAAAATTGCCAGCCTGATGCAATTGCATGAAGAACTTTCAAGGAGTAATTTCGAACCAAAAACAGTAGGGAAAGAATATACGCGTGAAGGAATGAAAATACGTGTTATGGCTGAACGGGAAGAAAAAGCAAAAAAAGCTGAATATAAAATAGAGCAATCTGATAACATATACGGTGAACACATTTTATATAATGAAAAAGGTGTTGAATACAAACTCACATTTTATAACTTTAATCAGGAACATGGTTATTGTTCATGTCCTGATTATGCTACAAACAAGCTTGGAACTTGTAAACACTTAATGTATGCATTTAAATATCTTAAGACACAGAAAAGAACACCGGAATATTATCAACACCCCTACCCTTTTGTGGAAATATTTTTACATCCACTTAAAGATTACAAAATTTCGTGGTTCTATCCGGGTGAACCTGACGAACAAATAAAGCAATTAATTACAAAATATTTCGGAAATGAGAATACTTTATCCAATGATAAAGTTTTGGATTTTCTGGGTTTTATGAATGAATCCCAAGAACATAAGCAAATAATGATTCGCCCGGGGGTACAGGAAGTGGTTGAAAAAGCCTACGACAAAGAAATGCTCAGCGAAATAAAAGAACATACCACCCTTAATTTGTCAACATTAAAATTAGAGTTATTTCCCTACCAAAAAGAAGGTATTGAGTTTGCTACTTTTCGTGAAAGTGCGATTATTGCAGACGAAATGGGGCTGGGAAAAACCATTCAGGCCATTGGAACTGCCATTGCAAAAAAAGAAATTTTTGGTTTTGAACGTACATTAATTGTTTGTCCCGCATCGATAAAAGAACAATGGAAAAATGAAATTGAACGCTTTACAGATGAAAAAGCAACTGTTATTGAAGGTTATCCTTATGAAAGGGAGAAAATTTATGAAAATTGTGAAAATTATTTTTTAATAATAAATTATGAAACGGTTTTACGCGATAAAAATGTAATAAATAAACATAATACAGATTTTATCATACTTGACGAAGCTCAACGGATTAAAAATTATGATACGCAAACCTCAAATTCCATAAAGTCATTAAAAAAGAAACATTCTTTAATTATAACAGGTACTCCCATTGAAAACCGATTAATAGATTTGTATTCAATTGTTGCCTTTTTAGATCCCGGGTTTTTATCACCCCTGTGGGAATTTTCGTATCAACATTGCTTTTTTGATATAAAGAAGAAGGATAAAATCACGGGATATTACAATTTACAAGAACTAAAAGAGCGTTTATCTTCTATTTTGATACGCAGGGAGAAAAAAGATGTAATCAAACAACTACCCAATATCAGCCACTTAGATATCCCGGTAGAAATGCACCCAGAACAAAGACAATTCCATGCATCATACAGTCAGGGTGTAGCTAAAATACTTCACAAAAAGTTTATTACACCCTTTGATATGCAAAGGTTAATGATGTTTCTATCAAAAATGCGTATGGTTTGCGATTCGACCTACCTTGTAGATTTTGAGACCAATTATTCACCAAAAATGATTGAACTTAAATATATTTTATTAGAAAAATTAGATATTAAGAATAATAACAAGAAAATAATTATTTTTTCTGAGTGGAAAAGGATGAACAACATTATTGCCAAGATGCTTAGGGAAAATGATATTGGTTTTGTTGAATTAAATGGTAGCATTCCGGTAAAAAAACGTGGAAATTTAATTAAGGAATTTGAAGAAAATGAAAGTTACCGTGTTTTCATTTCTACAGAAGCAGGAGGCTCGGGGCTTAACTTGCAAGTAGCCGATACGGTTATTAATTTTGAACTACCCTGGAATCCTGCCAAAAAGAACCAACGTATTGGAAGAATTGACAGGATCGGACAAAAGAACCAGAACCTTACTGTTATAAGCTTTATAACAAAAAATTCAATTGAAACAAAAATAGCAGGCGGTTTGGTTTTAAAACAAAACTTGTTTGACGGGGTATTAAGCCCGGACAGTACAACTGAAATAGTAGATTTTAGTGAAAAAGGCAGGTCACAATTCCTGAAACAATTAGAGGAGGCTATCGACAGTATGGAAGAAGAAGCCATAACCATAGAATCTGACACAGGACTTAAAGTTGATAGTGACATCCAAACAGATGAACCGCTTATTGTTGATCCTGCAATTGAAGAGAAAAAAGAGGAAAAGATTGCTGAAAATAAAGTTTCAGCAACTGAGCCGAAAAATTTGGAAGAAAAAGAAAAAACAAGCATGGAACTGGAACAAGTTATGAACCAGGGAATGGGATTCCTTTCCGGTTTATTTAAAATGGCTACCGGTAAAGATATGGGTATGGATGAACAATCAATTACTGTGGATAAAGAAACCGGTGAAGTAACTATGAAGTTTAAATTGCCGGTGTAGAACAGTTATCTGAGCTGTGTTAATATGATCCCAGCATTGCTGAGTAAACCACTACCTTCTGAGAAGGTGGTGGTTTACTTTTTCAAAATTTCAAAAAACCAGATAAGCCAGGGTGCGAGTTGTTTCTAAACAGCATTGCCCAATAAATAACCTAATACATTTACACTAATACTCGCGCCTTGACTATTATGTATATTGCACTATAAAAAACAAAAAGCCCGGCATGCGCCAGGCTTTTTACAAATTTGCTGTAGGTTTATTGAAAACCAATATCCTCTATAACAGTACTGTCACTCATAGCAACTTTTATATAATACCCTCCTCCCATTATTCCTATATTCATACTATTAATTATTAGATCTGGAGAAACTACCATAATTTTTTTTCCTGTCGATAAAATAATATATTTAGTGCTATTGACTGGACTTGAAAAATAAGTTTTAGGGTAAACGTGAAATTCTATCTCAATAAAATTATGATCAGAGTTATAATATGCAAAATAAATATCCCCTTCGATTTCTGAAAAATATTTTCTAAGTTTTGCGTCTTGTTTTTTATTCAACTTAAAAAGTATTGTATCTTCCTGTAAGGTTTCTGCTTCCTCCATACTTGTTATTTTCGTCTGATCAGTAGAACATGTTATTATTAAAAATAAAAGGTAGAAAAAATATTTTTTCATAAATTTTATTTTAATTTATTCTTAATCTTAATAGCCTCGGATATAATAGAGTAACGATTATTAAAATGGTTTTTCTTACTCGGTTGAATATTTTTATACTTATTTCCTGAATAAATAAACCTTGCTTTAGGAAATTGCAAATATTGGTGCTTGGTAAATATTTGTCCAACTGCTTTATCACCTGTTGATAAATCCTATTTTTTATTAGAGTTAGGATGAGAGTGGATAAAAAATAGAGCAATCTTTTTACCACCTTCGTCCATATATGAGTTTTTCTCACTCATTAGTTTTGGTATAGGGTAATTCTTAACCTCAGTTGCAGTATTATCTGAAGGATCATCATGTTCGAGACAGATTGTTGCATTATCTGTATCTAAGACTCTGTTCGGCTTGGGCTGTGCCCAAGCCGCATTATCTTTTAAGGCTTTGCCTTAATTTTATTGTTTTTCAAATAATCCGATTCAGTAACTCGGCTAATGAATCCCTGATCATTTAACAATCTTTTCAAACTCCTCAATGCCCGGAAAATCATTATAGTGCCATTTTACAATAACTTTTCCTTCTTTTAAAAGAATTAATCCGGGATTTGATCGTATCATGGTTTTTAGAGTGGTAGCATCAGCCAGGTAAAAATCAATTAAAAAAGGCAATTTGGAATGAATATTCAGAATGTCAGTAACCACTGATGAGGTAATAAAATATGTATTGTATTTATGGACCTGGCAATAATTCATTAAATTAGTTAATGATTTTATAGGTTCAAAAGGAGCATTTTTAAGATCATCAGAAATAAGAAGTAAACTATAACTTGTGTCTGCCAATAATTGGTCAACCACATTTACACCACCTTCTTTACCAATATTTTTAAAGGCAAAAGTATAAATATCAAAGTCATGTATTGGTGGCAAATAACCTTCTTGCACAACCACCGTTTTTGTTTCTTTCCAAACCCATGTAGTATCTTCCCAGGGATAATTTTCTGCTGTAAATTCTTTTGTTTCACCATCCTTTTCATAATAAAGGTAGGTAATAACTGAATCCTTCTCAGCATCCTCCGGTATAACCATTTCATCAGGAATATAGGTTCCTACAGAGTACGGTCTGAAATCCATTACTGGTAAATGTGCATAATTATACCACTGAAAAATCATAATAAATAAAAAACCAAGCCCTAATGCGCCATATGCAATTTTTTCCTTAAACCAGGCTTCTATATCTTTACTTTCTCGTACCAACAGAATAGCCAGAATTAACAAAACAATATTTTTCCAAAAAGTTTCCCAGTTTGACAATACAATTACGTCACCAAAACAACCACAATCTGTTACGGGATCAACTATAGCAACCCAAAATGTTAGCGGAGTAAATACAATCATAAAAGCCAAAGCTCCGTATTCTGACAAACGGGGTTTAATTTTAAAAAGAAGTGTGAACCCTACCATAAATTCTGTTGCACTTAACAAAAATGCAAAAACTAAGGCTATAGGGATTAATGCCGATAAGCCCATGGCATTAAAATAATCTGTAAACTTAATAGCTGAACCCATTGGATCTACAGCTTTTACAAATCCAGAAAAAGTAAAAACAATTCCTAAAACTAATCTTGATAGTGTTTTTAATTTATTCATATTTTTAAATTGTTTACTTTGGCTACACTTAGTAACCAGTTGCTAATACACTAATTTTCAATAACAAGTTACTAATTAGCACCTATGTTTGTAATCAGAAAAACACAGGAGCTATTAAGCTGGCTAAAATAGAAAACATTCACTAATAATCCATGAGAAAATTTTCTCTATATTTGTATAAATACCAAAAAATGGAAAAACTTTTTTCTAAAAAAACATCAATAAATTGTAAGGGGCAATTGTTTGATTTAAATAAACCCGTGATTATGGGAATTTTAAATATTACACCCGATTCATTTTATGATGGTGGTAATTACAATCAAAAAGAAAAAATTCTACAAAGGATAATTCAAATGATTGATGAAGGGGTTACAATTGTAGATATAGGTGCCTATTCTTCCCGACCCGGTGCAACACATATATCTGAAAAAGAAGAGATTAACAGATTAACTCCTGTACTGGAATTAATAGTAAAATTTTTTCCTGATTTAATTGTTTCAGTGGACACTTTCAGATCTAATATAGCTAAAATAGTTGTAAATGAATATGGTGTAGCTATTATTAACGATATATCAGCCGGTGAGCTCGACAAACAAATGTTTGAAACGGTTAGTGAACTACAAATACCTTATATAATGATGCATATGAAAGGGAATCCTGAAAATATGCAAAAGAATACCCATTACAAGGATCTGATAAAAGAAATCATTAACTATTTTTCTAAAAAGGTAAACTTGTTGAACGAATTGGGTCATAGGGATATAATAATTGATCCAGGTTTTGGCTTTAGCAAAACACTTAATCAAAACTATGAATTATTGAAAAAATTAAGGAGTTTTGAATTATTTGAATTGCCAATACTTGTGGGAATATCAAGAAAATCTATGATATACAAACATCTAGGCATTAGTGCTGAAAAAGCACTAAATGGAACAAGCATTTTAAATACTATTGCAATTCAGAATGGTGCTAACATATTACGAGTGCATGATGTAAAAGAAGCTTCAGAGGTAATTAAGTTAATTGAATTTTATACTGAGCTTGTCGAAGTATAATTCAATAGGTTTTTGTAAATTTGTAAAATAAATATTTATTATTGGTTTATCTATAATATCATAATCAACAATGTCTTATTTACATCTCTGACATTTAGTTTCGCTGTTTTAAATTATTATTGATATGAGAGTTTTTGAACACAGTACCCTAAGCATTGACTATTTTAAAGATGATGACTTTTTTATAGTTAAAAGATTTGTTTCTGACTCAACTGATAAGGACGAGTTTAAAAAATTAATCAACGAATGGCGGGCTACAATAGAAAAATATAAACCAAAAAAACAATTAATTGATTATTCCGAGTATAATTTTAAAATAACACCTGAACTTCAACAATATATTAATGATAACTTAATGAAACCTGCATATGAAGCAGGTATTAGAAAAGTTGCTTTTTTATTAAGTCATGATTTATTTTCGCAAATGACAATTGAAAAAACCATGCAAAAAAATACAGGGCATCTATTTGAAATTAAATATTTTAACAATTTCCAAAAAGCGAAAGACTGGTTGTTAATTTAAACTTTAGCTAAAATGGCATTTTTAAATATTGGACTTATTGATATTTTAGATATTGTTCTGGTCGCCTATTTATTTTATAAGCTGTACCATTTGTTAAAAGGTACAGTTGCTATTAATATTTTTGCAGGAATATTAACTTTTTGGGCTGTTTGGTGGATAGTTAAAGCACTTGACATGCAACTGTTGAGTACAATTTTAGGTCAGTTTATCGGCGTTGGTGTAATAGCACTCATTATAGTTTTTCAGCAAGAACTAAGAAGATTTTTTATACTCATAGGTTCAGAATATTTAAAGAATATAAACCTATCCATTGAAAATATATTTTCAAAAATCCTGAAAGAGGAAGCTGAAGTAAAGGTATATTCAATTGCGGTGGCTTGTATAAATATGGCGAAAAAGAAAACGGGGGCACTTATTGTAATTTCTGACGATTCAAGGCTGGAGAACTTTTCAGAATCAGGCACACTAATTGACTCAGAAACATCAGGAATACTATTAGAGACCATTTTCTTTAAAAATAATCCTTTGCATGATGGCGCAGTAATTATTGTCAAAGATAAAATTCACGCTGCCGGTTGCATTTTACCTGTTTCAAAAAGTAAAGATTTACCTAACCAATATGGATTAAGGCACAGGTCTGCTTTGGGTATATCTGAAGTTACTAATTCCTTGGCAATTGTTGTTTCAGAAGAAACCGGAAAGATATCATATTTTAAAAACGGGAAACTTCACCCTGAAATTAAAGGAACGGACTTAAGAAAGATTCTAGAAGTGGAATTCCTAAGACAATTTAAAAAGACTTTTAGCCCATTTCAAAAATTAAGGATGCTGGATTTAAACCTTTTTAAAAATTAGCCTTTTCGACTTTGCTCAGGGTAAAAGATTGAAAATTAGAGCTTCGATAGATTAAATCAGCACCAATACACCAATTTAAGATATGCAGTAGATAAAAAATTCAGAGAAAATAATATTCAAATTCCATTTCCTCAAAGAGATATACATATTATCAGGCAGCACTATTTCGGTGATATCAAAGAAGAAAGTTGAGTAATCATAAAAGGTTATTTGATGTAAACTCTTTACTTCTTAATTATATATTTGGATTTCCCCAAAATATAGAAATACTTTTATGAAGGGTCAGTATTTCATATTCAGTCAGACATATAAAAAGATTTTAATAAGAATATACGTTTTCCGTATATTGCAAATTTACTTAAAAAAACATTTCATAACAGATGAGAAATAATCCTGCAACACATTAACCTACAATGAAATTGATCGCAAAACACGAACTAGGTTACGATATCAAATATACTCTCACAGTATTTTTACATGAAAGAATTTGCTTATTTGTTTTGTCAATATGTAAAGATTACATATATTTGTCAAAAAATACTTTACTTCATGTAAATTAAACCGTACAGTCATGCAAAAAGATACAATAAAAAAACTCACTAAGGCAATTCCTGATTTATTAAAAGAAGTAACGAAATATCTTAAAGCCAACCTTCACCAAACTGGTCATAAAGCAATATTAAATGCATCAGGTACTGCTGGTTTAGTAATTAAACTATTTGGACATACCCTTATTGAGCAATATTTTACACGTGTAGCTAAACGAAAGCTTGACGACCATGGAAGTCCGACTTACCTTATGGCAGCTTTTGAGCAGGCAGAAGAATCAATAAAGTTTTTATCACAAAAATACCACGAAAATATATTGATGGAATCTGCCCTGGATGCAATGGAAAAAATCATGGAAGCCCTTGAAGAAGAAATGGATATTGATGAGTCCAATATTATCATTATTTTTCAACCCAAATACCACCCTGCTGTCTTATATGTAAAAAATACTTACTTAAAAATATTGGATGAAGTTGGGCTTAGCGATCAAGCAAAAAATGATTTTACCAAACATTTTAATGAAAACATTGGTACACAGGTTGTAAAAACATTTGGTGCCAGTTATAGTGAGCATTTAGAACAAATTTCTGAATTGCGTTTAAGCGAAATTGAAACTGATTTTCTCTGGAAAATGAAAAATCTTGATAAAATTGGTTTTAATGAAACTGAAAACTTAAAATATGAAATCACCTATGCCAAATGGAAGGCAGTAGAAGATTTTATGGAAATTGATGATATTGACCTCGGAGGGAAAAAAACAGAAGAGGAAGAGGAATATCTGGAACCTGCAGAAAGACTTATTGAAGACTATTTTAATTACCAACCACAAAACAATGTAAACAAAATATTATACATTTTAGGAGATTTTGGTAAAGGAAAGTCTGTATTTTTAAAACATTATGCTGCCAAACTTGCCAAAGAATATTTACAAACAGGCGAGGGTATTTTCCCAATATATTTTAACTTGCGTAATTTTAAAAATTATTCAAGTGAATATAAATTAGGGGTTATTGCTGATTACCTGGAAACTGAATACGGTATTCAAATAGATGATTTGTATTTCAGAAACAAAAATTATGTTTTCCTCATTGATTCATTAGATGAAAGTGGCGATCTTTCTAAATCATCTATTGATAATGTAGTAACATCCATAAAAGCAATTCAGAACCTTGATAAAACAAAACAAAGAACCAACCGTATCATCATTACATCAAGACCCTTTGATGGCGGATTGTACAACCAGTTAAAAAGTCATCAACCCCATATTATTAAAAATGGTTTTGGCCGTGATGTTGAATATTTTATCTCACTATATGGCTTTAATAAACTGCAATTTAATAACTGGATGATTGATACATTAATTAATTATCCTGATTTTATTAAACTGGAAGCTAATGGCCTCACAAAAAAAGTTCAGCAAAGCATCAGGGATCTTAAATATATAGATGTATATGATGAGTTGTTAATGAATGGAACGCTTTCAAGAAGTGAATTGCGAAGACCCATTTTTGCCTATATGATTTTTAAACTGCTTGTTAATAATATAGATTTTTCATTAGTTGGTAAGATTGGTGTTTACCTATCGTTTATTAACCTTTTAACACGTGAGGCAAAATACATTGAAGACCAGCATCAAATTGACCTGAATAAGGAATTTGGATTCCGTAATATTTTACATTCTATTGCTGCCCTTTCAATGTACGAATGGCATAATGATAACCAATGGAAGCTTAATAAAGCTGATATTTGCCGTGTTCTGGATGGAGAAAATACTAACGAATCAGATGATGAAGTACTTGAAAGATATAAAAACCAGGGGGTATTGGAAATTGAGTTCCTCTCCCACTCCTATTTTGGAGAAAACGATAATATTCTGCATTTCCAACATCAATCATTTGCAGAAATACTACTTGCTGAATACTACCTAAAAGTTTTTATCAAGTATGCATTAGATGAAGATTATGATGTAGAAAAAGCACGGATCAAACTCATGTTGGGTGAACCCACAGGGCAAACTATACAATTTCTGGTTGAAATGCTACGATTGTTAAGGTCATCTGCAGTTGATGGTAGTTCAGAAAAAATAATTCAGAAAAGGAAACTGCTTTTCCCTTTAATGGCTTCTTTGGCCACAAAAAAACACAATAACCTGTTTTGCCATGATATATATTACGAGTGGTTTAAACGGTTTGATATTCCCGCAAACACACCGGATTTCCCTATTGAAAGTCTGGAAAATTGGTTCTTTACGCAAGAAAAGATTGATAAAATAGTTGATTTTACCCAGGAAATTTTGGAATCAAATTCAAACCACCTTTTACTGAAAGGAAAGGCAAATACTGCTTTGTTTGACAAAGAAGTATTTAGCATTCAAAAAAGCAAGATTAGTCGAATTCCACCTGATACAGATAAATGGCTTGCGCTACTGGCAGGAAACATTTTATATAATAATGAAAAAGAAAAACAGTACTTTAATTCAAAAGTAAGCAGTTTTGAAAATATTTTTGAACTGGTGCGGAACTGGAATTATTATTCGATCAATGAGTCATCACCATATTGGGCAAAATCATTGTTTAAAGGAATTAATATGGAAAACAATCCGGATGAGTATAACTTATCATACGCTAACCTTACGGGGTTAGACTTTTCAAACTCAACACTGAAATTATTAAATATTTCTGCTTCCAGGCTAGGTGGTTGCCGCTTTGATAATGTCAGTTTTGCTGATGTGGATTTATCATTCAGCGACATGACTAATTCACAGTTTGGTAATATAAAATCAATTGAAGGAATATTTGATATGGGTTTTACCATATTAAGCCCCGAAATATTTTTCCCACCACAATTGGCCCGCAAGTTTTATGATTCTGGTTTTATGGGGAATCAAAAAAGTTTTATTCCGGAAAGTGGATTTTCTACAATTTCACAAATCTTTGGAACAATTAAAGGACTTTTAAAATATGGTATTCAACATAATTTGTTTTCAAAAGATGAAAGTATAACATGGTTTAAGTTTGAAACATCGCATTTGGAAGATTTGTTTAAACGAAAACTAAATGAACTTTCACAAGTAGACGATGAAATTTATGCAAATTAAAAAATATAATTGTAGAAGTTAGATTTACAGATAGTGAATTCCAGCTTTTAAATTCTAATTTTTATAAATTCAATTCTTTTTTTACAATAAGCTGAAGAAATTCAATCATCTTTTCTTGCGAATTTACATAGCTTAATAAAGATTTTATATTAAAATCCTTTGAGTTAATCAAATCATCTATAGTATCTAAACCTTCTTTATTTATTGATTCCATATCTCCTTTACTTGTAGTAATATCACCAACCAACTTTGCTTTCACTTCTTTATCCATCAAATCAAAAAGAGTTCCTACCGTTCCTTCATTTTTTTCATCTGAATGCAATTCATTTTGTTCATTAATCATCATTGGACCGGAATGATCATATATCCACTCTAAGGATACTCCTTTTTTAAAAAAATAATATATATACTTATTCGGTATATTTAAAAGTTTACCATTTTCTATCTCACTAACTGTTTTTTGATGAATATTTAAATCTTCAGCAATATTCAATTGATTAAGGTTAAGAAGCTTTCTAGCTTCTTTTAGACGAGTATGGATGTTTAATTCAATCACAATTTATATTAATAATAAGTATGTATCTAATTATATTAACTATTAAAATCTGCTATATACCTGGAAAAATGTAAACTTTATTATGCATAATATACAATTTAATTATTTTATTTACAGAATATTTGGATTTTATAAAAACATAGTATACCTTTACGTAATATTTAAAACAATTAAAAATATACTTTTAAAGACTTTGATATCATCTCAGTGTATTTTATATAGAAAATATCATACCAAAATTAAAATAAAGTATTCTTAAAAGGTAAAAGACTAACTATTATTTATTAACTAATTATTAACATAAACAAAAGATTATGAAAAACACAATCAGAGTTGAACGCGCTAAAAAACGAATCAGTCAGGAAACTTTAGCTAATGCGGTCTCAGCAACCAGGCAAAGCATTCATTTAATAGAAAACGGGAAAACAGATCCCAAATTAGGTTTGGCAGTTAGGATCTCTACATTTTTCGGGTTAAGAGTGGAAGACATTTTCGAGACTGAACTTCGCCCATAATATTTGCAATAATTACTTTCAAAAGTTATATTATTAACAATACTAAAATGTAAAAAAATGATTGATATGGAAACAATAACGGATATTGATGTTGTGATAAGCAAAATCTCTAATAATGTAATGGAACCTATTTCACAAAGTTCTTTTTTAAATAAACCTATGTTTAATCAACCTAATAGCAAATCAAAAATGGAAACTTTAGAAAATAATATTATGGATATCGCAACTGCAAGGTCTTACGAAATGAACTCAGGAATATTAAGTGAAAGTTATTCTATTCTTAATGAATCCGACAACAGTGCTGAAGTACTTTCAGATACAGATAATAAATCAGTTAATGACATTATAATTATTCTTTCTGATGATGTTAAAAGTGATGAACTAACCTGTATTTATAATAAATTTAAGGATCGTTTAAAGCTAATTATACATTATGGAAACAACAATGCCGTTAAACGAATTTTTAATAATTTTTCGGAAATAATTAGTGTAAATACTTTAAAAAATGCTGTAAACAAATCTTATTTGCTTGTTCAAAATGGGCAAACTATCCTGTTTCCACGTATTGAAACGAATTTTGATTTTTTCAAGCATGTTACTTTCTCTTAATCATTATATTATATTACCGTATATTAAAATACTCTTAACGTATTTTATAAATTTAAACCCTCTGTGTCTCTAGTTATCGATTATCGATTTAAACTTATCTAAACTTGTGTACTATGGAAAACAATGACGCTCATACTGACCAAAGAAAAAAATATATTGATAACTATTTTTTAACTATGCAACCCTCTCCACCGTCGTTAAATACTTTTATTTATATTGTTTCATTTTTGATGATTTTTGGTGTTGCTTTAATGCTTATTTTTCAAAGTAAATCTATTACTGTTCCTGTTGTTGCTTTTGTTAGTCTTATCTTGTATCGAATTATAATTCATCCTTATTTTGTAAGAAAACGAAATTTTGAAACTAAAGTATCAGATTCCGACATAAATAAATGGCTAATCGAAGATTTAAAAACTAAAGTCCAAAAAAGGGCAATTGAATATCTTCAGCTTGAAGATGAAAACTTAACTGATGAACAATTTATTATCATTCCTTATCCGGTTTTTCACTCAACTCAAAAAATTGAAGATGACCATCTGCACAGGGTTTTAACAGACGATGGGTATTATAACTACTCCTTTTGGAATGTGCAGGTTTTGATACTTAGCAGTAATTACCTGAGCTACTATTTTTGCAGTTATAATTGGATTGAAAATGAAATATTAAATGAAAAAACCAGTGAATTCTTTTATGAGGATATCGCTCTGGTAAGAAATGACATTGATCAGGTAAATTTTGCCTGTAAATGGAACAATAATGAATTGAATGAAGCACACATTTTAAAACTAATTAATATATCCGGTGATTTTTTATATTTAATTACGGAACTACCTGAATTAAAATCTTCACCTGCTACTATAATTGACCAGGAAAGGGCTGTTCAGGTATTGCGAATGATCTTGAGACAAATAAGAAAAATTAAAAACCCGAATAAAGAACCGATCATCCAATTCCCTACTAATTCTGCCAAAATTGAACATGAAGTTCTTGCCAGTGCATAATAGCTTTTACACTATATGTTTGTCCATAAAGCCAAGTATATTTTATTTAATAAATTTGCTAACTATTATATATTTGGTACTGATTATTTTACACTAAAGATCAACCATTTACATAAATATAGACATAAAAAAACACCCAAAGATATTGAGTGTTTTTTTGAAAGATATTATACTCCGTATTATAAAAACACTTTGATACCAATAGCTAATGATGAAAAATTTAACAGGTTATCTGAATTAGCATTCATTCCAAAACCTGAATATTTAGTAATAGAACCATCACCATTACTATCTAAATTTGTATATTTAGTCGATATATAATTGATACCAAAAATATTAAACCTAGCTTCTAAAGCAACCTTATCACTTACAAAGTAATTGGCACCAAGTCCTAAATTAGCTCCAAAAGACATTGAAGAAATTTCTCCGTCATAATCAGTAGTTCCATCAAAGGTAGCATTCCACATAAGTTCTTTCTCACTGGCAAATCTGACAGGAAGAGATAACTCACCGAAAAGATAAAATTTATCAGCTAAACTTTTATAATACCTTGCAAATGGTGAGGCTACAAGTGTTCCTGCCTTCTCAACCTGCTCAAATTGTGCAAATCCATTATCAAAAAAATCCGGAGTAATAGTTTTGCTATAATCATAACCAATTCCTATACCAACACCAATATTTTCCGTTACCATATAACCCAGCTTAGGAATAATCCTAAACCCAAATGTTGAAACACCTTCTGTTTCAGTAGTTGTACCACCATTAATTCTCGAAGCAGATCCGCCAGAAGTATTAAAACCTAATGCTCCTCCAACAAATATTTTTCCTTTTGTTATATGTGCATTGCCTGTTTCAATTTGCACATTTCCTTCTTCAGTTTGGGCATTTGCACCTATGGCAAATACAACAAATAATCCAATTAATAATTTTCTCATTTTTTAAATTTACTATTATTTAATAATATTAATTTTTCCGGTGCGAATATACATTTACTTTTTACAATAGAAATATATACAGACACAATCAATTGTTAAAATTTCTTAAATAATCAACATCATTAAATTCATTTTTAAAAAAAAGTTTTAAACTTTTTAATAATATATGCACACTCTTAAAATAAAAGTTTTGTTAGCCTGATTAATTATTCAGGTTCGTAAACTATAGGTTTTGTATTAATACTAATTATGAAAAATTGTTCCAGGGCAATACTGATTCAGAAAAATATTTAGTATATTAGCAATTAACTAAAATCTAAATTGATTATGTGCCTGGCTGCCCCCGGAAAAATCATTTCCATAGATAATTCCAACCCTGATTTAAAAATGGCAAAAGTGGACTTTAGCGGAGTAATAAAAGACATTTGCATTGAATGGCTTCCGGAAGCAGAAGTTGGGTACTATGTTTTAGCCCATGTAGGTATAGCATTAAGCCTGGTTAATGAAGAAGATGCACTTGCAAGTATTAACACAATAAAAGAAATAAGCGATTTACTTGAAAATCAGGAAAAAATAAAGAATCAGAGTAAATAAATCACGTCAATAAAATCAAACTTATCATATTTATTAACGAGTACTAACTTAGTTCGTCATTAAAAGTAATAAAAATATAAACGGATGAAATACATTGACGAATATAGAGATCCGAAACTGGTAAAAGGGCTATCTGAACAAATAAAGAGAATAGTTACCAAAAATTGGACTTTGATGGAAATTTGTGGTGGACAAACCCACTCCATCATGAAATACAACATCGAAGAACTTTTACCTGAAAAAATTACTTTAGTGCATGGGCCTGGTTGTCCAGTATGTGTTACACCACTTGAGATAATTGACAAAGCCATAAAAATTGCCCTAATGCCTGAAGTAATTTTCACTTCTTTTGGCGATATGCTTAGGGTGCCTGGCTCAGAGCTTGACCTACTTTCAGTAAAAGCTAAAGGTGGAGATGTTAGGATGGTGTATTCGCCACTGGATGCTGTAAAACTAGCTGAAGAAAATCCTGCAAAGAAAGTTGTGTTTTTTGCAGTTGGCTTTGAAACTACGGCCCCGGCAAATGCTATGGCTGTAGATTTTGCTCAAAAAAAGAAACTTAAAAACTTTTCGATCCTTAGCTCACATGTACTTGTTCCACCTGCTATAGAAGTAATCATGTCTTCAAATGAAACTAAAATTCAGGCCTTTCTGGCAGCCGGTCATGTTTGTACTATAATGGGGTATCATCAGTATGAACCTTTATCCGAAAAATATAAAATTCCCATAATTATTACAGGTTTTGAACCTGTTGATATATTACAAGGAATTCTTGCAGCAGTTCAACAGCTGGAAAATGAACAGTATTTCGCTGAAAACCAATATACAAGGTATGTAAAAAAGGAAGGAAATGTTCCAGCTCAAAATCTGCTTAAAAAGGTTTACCAAACTATTGATAGAAAATGGCGAGGAATAGGATTAATACCAAAAAGTGGTTTTGCTCTAAAAAGAGAATATGCCGGTTTTGATGCAGATAAAATTTTTGACATCCAAAATATTAAGGTTGAAGAACCTGTAATATGTATTTCCGGTGAGGTTATGCAAGGCATAAAAAAACCATCTGAATGCCTGGCATATGGTAACAAATGTACTCCAGAAAAACCATTGGGTGCCCCAATGGTATCAACAGAAGGTGCTTGTGCTGCGTATTTTCATTATAAAAAAGAAATAGTAATCAAATAATTATTTAATTGATTTATAGTCACACGACCCCAGAAAGTTTTCGGGGGCTGTGTGTTTCTACCCCACAAAAATTTATGTTTTTTTTAATTTTATCTTTTGTTTTCAGATATGAACCAAACTTGTCCAATTCCAATTAACGATTATAAAGAAGTATTATTAGCTCATGGTGGTGGTGGTAAACTATCAAACCAACTAATTAGCAGAATGTTCTTTCCACAGTTTAAAAATGATTTACTGAACCCTGCACATGATGGAGCCGTATTCGATATCCCAAAAGGCAAAATGGCCTTTTCTACCGACTCGTTTGTAGTACAACCTATTTTTTTCCCTGGTGGTAATATTGGTGAATTGGCTGTAAATGGAACAGTAAATGATATTGCTTGTTGTGGAGCCAAGCCATTATATCTTTCACTAGCCTTTATTATTGAAGAGGGATTCAGCATGGAAGAACTTTGGAATATTGTACAATCGATTAAAGAAGCTGCAAAAAAAGCAAATGTTCTTATTGTTACAGGTGATACAAAAGTTGTGGATAAAGGAAAGGGTGACAAGATATTTATTAATACCTCAGGGGTGGGATTAATACCTGAAAATATTAATATATCACCAATACTTGCAAAACCAGGAGATAAAATTATTATTAATGGAAGAATTGCCGATCATGGAATTACGATTATGTCAAAAAGGGCAGGTTTGCAATTTGAATCTGAAATTAAAAGTGATACAGCCCCGTTAAATGGATTAATACAATCAATATTAGATGAAACAAAAAATATTCATGTATTGCGTGACCCTACCCGCGGTGGAATTGCCAGTGCATTGAACGAAATTGCTGATTCAGCACAGGTAGGAATTGAAATAGACGAAAAAAGTATACCCATTTCAGAGAATGTCCGGGCCGCTTGTGAACTTCTGGGTCTTGATCCGCTTTATATTGCTAACGAAGGGAAAGTATTAATATTTGTGCCTCAAGAGGAGGCTGAAAATGTACTTATTAAAATGAAAGAACATGAATTTGGCAAAGAAAGTGCAATCATTGGTACTGTTGTAAAAAGCTCACCTGGAATAGTAAGAATGAAAACAGTAATTGGAAGTTCCCGGGTTGTTGATATGATATCTGGCGAGCAACTTCCCAGGATTTGTTAGAGATTCCTTAAAAAAATAGCGTATAATTTTGAATATACGAACCATATTCCGTTATTTATTAACTGTAAACTGGAATTTGAACCTTGGAACTTTTCACTCTTATCTTTTGTCTTTTGTCCTGAAAGCCTTAACTTTAATCTTTCTCTTTAATTTTCATCATTAATGGTTCCATTTAAGCCCATATCAATTATTACACAAAATTCGGAAATGAGGTCGATTATTGCTCAATTGGACAGGATAGTTGATACGAATAGTTCCATTCTTTTAATTGGCGAAACAGGTGTTGGCAAAGAAATTTTTGCGGAATACATACACCGTACAAGCAACCGGAGCCAGAATACTTTTATAAAAATTGGCTTAGCAGCTTTACCATCTGACTTAATGGCCAGTGAGTTATTTGGGCATGAAAAAGGAGCGTTTACAGGGGCAATCTCTTCAAAAAAAGGAATGTTTGAACTGGCCAATCATGGTAGTATCTTTTTAGACGATATCGATGATATCCCTTTAGATATACAGATTAAGTTATTAAGGGTTTTAGAATCCCGTGAAATAATGAGAGTTGGCGGCACTAAAACTATTCCTGTTGATATCAGGCTGATATCTGCCACAAAAGTTGACCTAAAAGAACTGGTTAAAAATAAACTTTTTAGACAAGACCTACTCTACAGGATTAATATTGTGCCAATTAGAATTCCACCATTAAGAGAAAGAAAAGATGATATTGAGCTTTTAACTAATTATTTTCTTGAAAAATACAGTAACCATAAAACTATTGGTATTTCACCTGAAACAATCAATGTTATGATAAAATATGATTGGCCGGGAAATGTACGTGAACTTCGGAATATTATTCAAAGGGCAAGTTTATTTGCTGAAAACAGCATCACCATTAATGACTTACCTCTCGAAATTGCCAATACAGATCCAATGAACCAAATGATAAAGGTCTGCTCAGCCTGCTTATTCGAAAAGAAAGTACCCTTTAAAACCGTTATCAACTGCCTGGAAATAAATCTTATAAATGAAGCATTGTCAAAAACGGGTGGTAACCAATCAGAAGCTGCACGGATATTAAATTTAAGCCTTTCAACTTTACGTGATAAAATAAAAAAACACGAGATTAAAACGGAAGATTGTAAATGGAATTAATTACAGACCCGATATTTTGAAGTTATTAATTTTATTTCCGATATGCAATTTACGTTTAGTTGACTTACGATGTTTCCCAAAATCAAATAATCATAAATCTACAATCGCTAATCGTAAATCATTTTTTTCTTCACAAAACATCTCTGATTGGCGATTTTCGGTTTTTCAGCCCCGGTTTTCGACCATAGAACAAATCGTCCATTTGAAGGGCAAATTTTCCAAAAAGGGTGGAATTTTTAATTCCTTTTCTAACTATATTATGCATAAAATTATCAGGATGGGAATATGGGCAAACTTGTATGCATTTTCCGCAATCTGTACCGGTAATACTCCAGTATGTAAAACACGCTTCATGATTAATTTTCCAGCGTAAAACTCCATCTTCATCTTTCATTTTTTCAAATGATATTGCCCTCGACGGACAATTATCAGCACATTTTTTACAGATGGTACAAAAATCAGTTACACTGGGTTCATATTTATATTCTGTTGTTTCTAATGGCAGATCAGTAGTAACAACCACAATTCTTACCCTTGGTCCTAATTCCGGGGTCATTAACAATCCCATTCGTCCAAATTCGCCTAAACCGGCATCTTTAGCTACAACTGGGCAAATAACCTGGTAATTACCATCAAAATGTGGTCTTGCTGAATAGCCCAAATTCCTGATGAACAAAGCAATTTGAACAGCAATATTTGCTGAATTTAAATATTGTTGTGAAGATTCCATAATAGTTTCTGCATCTGGCGCCATATCAAGCATTTCTTTATCCATCTCAACAGTAAAGGCAATAGCATACGGATGGTCTTGAACTATTTTGTCACCATATTCCTCACCCCTGCCCTTAATATCATACAAATGGTGCTTTTTCAATTCGGTTATACCTACACTTACAGCCCCTGTTTGCTTTGCCCAGTTTTTTATATAAGTTGATATTTCTGCAGGGTTTATCTTTCTCTTTTCAGTATTTATATTTTCTTTTATATAAGGAACAAAAGCCTCAACTGCCATAAAATTAGCTTCAGCACTGGCAAATTTGAACATCTGATATTTGCTTGCATTTTTAGAAAGCAAACCCGGTTTTTCCCTAAATTTATCATCCAGAACTTTTTTGTCAGGGTTTCTTTGATAATAATTATTGAATTTGTCTGTACCCGGTATAAGCTCCATTCTGGAAAACATAACATCGCGTTCGTCAAACTGTTTGGTAATAACACCCGGCTTGATATGATTTTTGTTTTTGAAAGGAATTATAAGAATAAGAAAAAGAATTACAGAAACACCAACAAATCCATATAAAAAAAATTCCTTCTCACTATTTTCGAAAAAGTTAAATAAACCCAGGAATATTATAAATAAAAAAGCAAATAGAAATGAAAAAAGTGCAGGCCGTTTCTCTTTTTCAAATAAAAATGCAATACCTACTATTACAAATATTAAAATAAAAGTTACAATAAGAACTAAAAAAACATACTCCATAGACAAAATTTTAGCAACTGACATTTTAGCAGTTGATGTATCAATTACATTTTAGACCAGCGATTTGCAACAATTATTTAAATAGAAAGATTAAGAGTATTCAGTCAACAATTTTCCGTACACAGACCTTTAGAGATATTGAAACACAGTAAATTATTAATTTAAAAAAGCAGGTGTAAACTGAAAACTGTACACTGAGTACTGCCAATCTCCATTCTTAAAATATAACCCTTTAACAAGTAAACGTTGCCTATAGCAAGCTTACCAAAGCCAAATTACTTTTTTGCTTCGTAAAAGCATCTTTTTGGCGAAATAATTTTCTCTTCCTTTTTTAAGAGCTTTATTGCTTTGTCCACTTCCTTTTTATCCAAACCTGAAATTTCTGCAACTTCTCCACCTTTTAATGGTTTTTCTGATTCCATAAACGTTTTAAATACCAATTCTACATTGTCCATCTTCTTAGAGTTTTAAATAATTATTACTTTAGCTAAATTAATTTAATTATATAAGATACAAAAATTTAAAATATGTCAATAACCATAGATTTGAGAAGTGACACCGTAACCAAACCCACAAAACAAATGATTACAGCTATGTTCTCAGCACAAGTTGGTGATGATATTTTTGGTGAAGACCCTACCGTGAATAAGTTACAAGAAAAAGTTGCGACCCTTTTTAATATGGAAGACGCTCTTTTTGTTCCATCGGGTACAATGGCAAATCAAATAGCTATAAAGGCGCATACGCAACCGGGTGATGAAGTTATATGTGATAAAACTTCTCATGTTTATAATTTTGAAGGAGGAGGAATTTCTTTTAACTCAGGTGTTTCAACAAGATTAATTAATGGAAATTATGGACGGATAAAAGCAGAGCAAATTTATGAGAACATTAATCCTGATGATATCCATTATGCCATTTCTAGCTTGGTCAGTCTTGAGAACACTTCAAATAAAGGTGGCGGCTCATGTTACGAATTAGTAGATATTCAGAAGATAAAAGAAGTTTGTATTGAAAACAATCTTAAATTACATCTTGATGGTGCTCGATTGTTTAACGCCATGATTGCAAAAAACAATAAGCCCGTAGAATTTGGGAACTTATTCGATTCAATTTCGATCTGCTTATCAAAAGGATTAGGTGCACCGGTTGGATCCGTTCTTATTTCCTCTTCTGAATTTATTCAAAAAGCGAAACGATATCGTAAAATATTTGGTGGTGCCATGCGTCAGGCGGGTTACCTTGCAGCAGCAGGCATTTATGCACTGGATAATCACATTGAAAGGTTAAAGCAAGATCATGAACATGCCCAGGAATTAGTTAATATCCTCAAACAGCAATCTTATGTTGAAGAAATTTTGCCAACTGAAACAAATATTGTTATTTTTAAGTTAGAACAGGATATGATTGATACTAGTTTTATTGCCAACCTTGAAAAAAGAAATATAAAAGTAGTTGGGTTTGGGCCACAAACCATACGAATGGTTACTCACCTTGATTTCAAAAGTGAGATGTTGGAAGATATAAAAAAAACACTTGAAAAAATTTAATATTCAGGTATAATCAGGTTTGCCTTAATACTTTTTCTACAACTTTAAATTAATCTACTATGGAAGTAAATACTATATACCAAACAATTGAATGGCAAAAAACTAAAGAAGGAATGGTGCAAACCTGGAAAGCAGCAAGCAAACAATTAGACCAGGAAACATTTAAAGCGGAAATGGTTAAATTAATTGAAACAGTTAAGTCAAAAAGACCTGTTTCACTAATTGTCGATATGAGGAGATTTGAATTTATCGTAGTTCCTGAAATCCAGAATTGGGTAAATGTAAATATCAACCTAAAAATATCTAAAGTGGGTTGTAAGAAAGTGGCATTTGTTGTCAGCCATGATTTATTTACAAAAGTATCAGTTGAACAAACCATAAAGGAAACAAAAGAAATATCTTTTAAATCAGAATATTTTGATAATTTTTCAGATGCGCTAAAATGGATCTAAAACATTTTTGTCTCAACGCATAGGGTTAATCTTTATTCATGTGTATAAATATAGAGCTGCTTTATTCAAAAAGATTTTGTATTTAAGCCTCTGTTAATAGAATGTTAAACTAACCTTTTACTAAACCATGGATAAAATAAAAATCACAGCATTTATTTTTTTGCTATCATTATTTTCTTGTTACCCACATGGATACAAATACGATTATGGCAGTTTACCTGACACACCTGTTAACCTGGAAGAATTCAATAGCGTTTACGATGATTATAATTCGACAGCACCAACACTCGGTTGGCTGATTCCCTTTTGCTTTTCAACAAACAGGAACAGTACCGGTAACAATTTTGATATTATATACCGTCCTATGGATGTCAGTTTCTCTAAAACAACAGGGATACTTGATGTCACAAATGGATATGGTGGCTGGGGTACTTATCAGGAAACCTACTCTGTTTTAGTAAACGGATTACGAAAAATAAATACCAACGGAAACGAATTTGGCCCCTATTTACTTTTTAGTAATAACCAATTTACTGATTTTAGCTTTCTGTTTTTGTCTGCCACGGATGTTAACGGAAACTTTGAAATAAATTACACCTTCAATACAGATACTACAGGTTTTTCAGATAATAAACCAGTTGCATTCCTAAACTCAGAATTTAATGATTTATACCCAACATTTAATACTGATTTTTCAAAAATATATTTTTGCTCAGACCGGGAGAATGGTAAGTTTAATATTTTTAATGTAAATATTGATAATTCAGAAGAAAAACTTATTGACAAATTAGCTGATACAGTTTACCATGAAGTAACTAAAGATATAATTATATCAAGTAATTACGATGACAAATGTCCTTACATTTTTGATAACATGATGGTTCTTGCTTCGAACCGACCGGGTGGATTTGGGGGATTTGATTTATACTATTCAACATTTGAAAATGGCGAATGGACTGAACCTATAAATTTTGGTAAAGAAATTAACACGGAATTTGATGAATACCGACCAATCCTGTTTGACGAAGGTGTAGATTACAACAAGCACATGATGGTCTTTTCATCAAACAGGCCTGAAGGAAAAGGCGGGTTTGATTTGTATTTTGTTGGTGTACATCATGAATCCCCCTTTTAACTCATGAGTTCGTTCCAAAAATCCGCTTAGCGGGTAATTCTATTAAAAGCTAAAGGATGTCATGCTGTATGTCTGCCTATTAAGAACCCGCTTATCGGATATAAACTCAAAGTCCAAATTTTCTGAAAAATTTCATACGTTTAAATCAAAAAAATATTAGTAAACTAAATCAATCACTTTAAATTAATATCATGAATTTAAAAAACTCAACACTTCTTTTATCCTTCATTTTAACTTTTACATTTAACTCCTTTTCCCAGGAAAAAACTACTACAAAACCTAAAAAACAAATAGGTATAACATTTTCCTCTTTTGGTGATAATGATGTTATAAGATTTCAACAATTAGCTGGTGCTGCAAGTTATCCGGGTGATAATTTTTACACCATTGGTTTAAACTATATTTTCCCGATTAATAGGACGTTTGATTTTGAAACAGGAATTGAATATTCAAAGCACAACATTTCAGTACATCCAAACTTACCGCCTGATATGGATAATAGTCCTTATCCTGCAAGCTTGTCTTTGATAAACATTCCTGTTACAGCCAGACTGAACTTTCTTAAGTATTTATTTATTAACGGCGGTTTTCTTTTTGATATTGACATTAGCAATTCAAGTCCTGTTGATAGTCAAACAGGAATTGGTGCAATTGCAGGTTTAGGAATAAACTATGATTTCAATTTTGGTGTTTCGCTGTTTGCTAACCCATATCTTAAAGCGAATGCATTATTGCCCTTTTCATTTGAGAATTATCCCCAAAGATTAATGGAAAGTGGTTTCAGGTTTGGGGTAATGTATAAATTACAATAAGTTTTATTAATAAACCAAAATATTGTTAAATTGTTATTCATCAACAATTTAACAGTTTAACAATTTAACCGTATTGTTTCAATAAAGTTTATTAATACAACCTTGCCTGATTAATTACCTTCGGTGAGGGCTTCGCCGTTCATAACCTCCCGATTTTTTCGGGAAACTTTCATCCCTTTGAATTTAAATAGCCCCATCCTTTAGGTCGGGGAAGGGTTGTTGCTCATTCACCCCTCTCTCAAAATTTTGGAGGCCTTATAAAGCAATTCATAAAATCTCCAAAATTTTGAGAGAGGGGAAATTGCTTGTATTGCCTTCCCCGCCTTAAAAGGCGGGGCTATTGATATGTCCGGCATTTAAAGTTTCCCGAGAAAATCGGAATCGGCTATGCGTAATTCAGGTTAGCTTCAGAACGCTATAGCTGAAGTTTTAATCCACCTTGACTAACTTAAAATTTCTTTACGATAAGCTTATCTTTTACATCTATCTGGTAAAAATCGTTATCTTTCATTCCAACAAAACCGGTTTTACTTAAAATAATCTGATCATATTCTACCTTAAGTATCATTTTATTTTTAATGATATCATACAAACCCACTTTGCTGTCCTTTTCAACTATAACAACATTCACCTTTTTACTAATTATATTATCAAATTCCGGGCTTAGTACCTCTTTGCCAAATAGATCTATTAAACCATATTTTCCTTTTTTGGAAGTACGTACAATAAAAAATGAGAACTCAGATTTTGAGGAACCTTTCTTATCATATTCAGATAGTTTTTCAATGCTTTTAAATGCAGTATTACTTACTAATTCACCACTGCTGTTAAGCAGATAGTAATTATTACCTTTTTTTGCAATAAATGGTTTATTATTACCATAGTAACTTGATGAACTCGCCTCTATTTTATCATACTCAATTTTTGTAATTAGTTTACCATATAAATCAAGCATTCCAAATTTATTATCTTTTTCTACAATAAAAATTTTATTTTCTCCAACAATGCTATTGTAATCGCATGTTGCCACCTCATAAGGCATTCCATCATTAACCTGAACCAAGCCACATTTATCATTATGGAGCGCAATAATACTGTTATTGTATTTTTTTTCAACATTATTATAAATAAATTGAAGAGTAACCCTGCCATCCAAAGTTATACATCCATACTTTCCTTCCTTATTTCGTGCTAAATACGAACCATCTTTATAAGGTTCTGATTTGATTTCCTCATATTCAATTGGTACTACCTGGTTCTCGTTTTCATCAATAACCCCCATTTTTCCATTTAACATAACAATATAAAGTTTTCTCCCTCCCTTTGGCATATATAACTTTTCATACCAGGTTTTAAATTTGGGGCTGTTATTTATATCAACCAGGTTATATTTAACACCATCCTGAACTTTAAAATAATTAGTATTACGAATAGCCTCTATTTTTTTATACTTACAAGGGATATTCATTTTTTTTGTAACTATATTTAATACGCCATACTTTTCCCGGGGGTATTTTTGAAGACTTACTTTAAAGTAATTATCAATATAATAAAACTTACTCATTTCGGCATAGATAAAATCCACTATCACTGTATTATTTTCATCCACAATGCCCCACTTTCCATTTACCTTTGCTTTATACAATCCATTTTTTAATTCTGACAAATTTTGATATAACATCGGAATAGCCCATGCTTCCTTGTGCACACTATACAAACCATATACGCCATTAATTCCAAGAACAATCAAACCTGAACTATAATTGTACCCTTCTTTTCGAAAAATGTTCGGTAACAATTTCTTTCCATTCTTTAAAATACCATAGTTTTTATAGTACGAGTCTGAATACTTGTCATAATATAAATCATAGATGTCATTTATTTTATAAGTTTTGTATTTGTTATTTACTTTTTTCTTTTCCACAACAATTTCTGTGTCCTCAATTTCAAATTCGTCTTCAACTATTTCTATTTCTTGTGCTTGAATTTGGAAAGCAAACAAAAGGGCCACAATTAGAAGAAAATTCTTTTTTATATTTTTCATATTTAACTTATTTAAACCTTAGATTTTTGGTGCACAAATATAAGCGATGTTCTCTAATGATTCAAAATTACCGTTTTTAATTTAATTTGTTTCAGAACATTATTATCCCAACCTTAGAACAACTGACCTAACAAATTACGCCCGCATACTAATGATTTGATAATTTGACACAAGAAAATCATTGATATATTCTGAAATTGGTATCATTTTAAATCCGCAGAGGTCAGTTGTTTTGAACCTGTCTTTAGCAAGCTAATAAGTTATATTGAAATATAATAAATCTTCAGGCGGGCGGGTATAATAATGTTTTGAAGGTAAGTTTACTTCTGGAGTTGCAATTATATATTGGGTTAACAATTTAACAATTTAACCATATTGTTTCTATAAAGCTTATTAATGTAACCTCTGCCTAGGGCAAACGCATGAAGAAGTTATTCTTAATAAATTTAATAAAATATTTTTAATTTGCAAAAAGCAATAATTAAATTGGTTAATTGTCAGAATATCTGCATATTGATTTGCTTAACTTTAATGAAAAATAAAATTACAACAAATTAATGCCACAGATTACTTGCGTGAGGGCTAAAGCCGTTCACAGATTAAAAAATAATTAAAATTATTTTAACAAAAAAACAAGCGTAGCTTGTTTAAGAATCTGTGAATCTGTGGCAATTAATACTATTGGTAGCAATCATAATTATTATTGCTTTTTTTCATGCGTTTGCCCTGAATCTCAGCCTCAGCCTTAGCCTTTTTCAATAAGTTTTCCCCTCTTCATCTTTCATGGGTACAAAGCGAACTGCAATAACTTCAGTTTGTTTAATTTTACCATTTTTCTTTTTTAATAATACCAGTTCCTGTGCATATCGAGGCCCTACCGGAATGATCATTAAACCACCTTCTGCAAGTTGTTCTTTAAGTTTTTCCGGGACATGAGTAGGTGAACAGGTTACAATAATTGCATCATAAGGTGCATGTTCCTTCCAACCCTGATAACCATCGCCTATTTTTACTTCTACATTATTATAAGCCAGCTTTTTCAATAATGCTTTGGCATGCTTACCTAATGATTCAATCAGCTCAATAGAATATACTTTGCCGGCAACCTCAGAAAGTACGGCAGCCTGGTAACCTGAACCGGTACCAATTTCCAGTACTTTTTTGGTTTTATCCAGATTCAAAATTTCAGTCATAAATGCCACAATATAGGGTTGCGAAATGGTTTGCCCCTCACCTATTGGTAAAGGTGAGTCTTCATAGGCATTATTAACATACTCCTTTGGCACAAACAAATGTCTTTCCACTGCATTCATAGCTGCCAGGACCTTTTCATCAGAAACACCCCGCCTCTTTATTTGGTTTTCAACCATTTTCTCTCGCAATTTTATGTAATCCTGCGAGTTTGAATTGCAAAATGACAAATTCAGGCCCATTATCAGTAAAATAGATTTTATTAAAAAGTATTGCATGATCAAAATTAATAAATCACTTATATTCCAGTAATATACGAATATTCTCAATCATTTCAAAATAATTGATGCTGGTTTTGATAATATATTATTGATGCTTATGAATAATATTAAGGTTCAAAGATATTTTTGTTATCAATTTTTAAAACCGCTAATTAAGAAATAAACTACCCCGCTGTAATTAGACAGGGAGTCATAAAAAATCTAACTTATATACTTTTCGACCCAAGATGGCAGAAAATATTTTCCTTAAACACTTATATGAAGAATTACCAGCTGATATTATCAGACTTTTTTTTTATATTAGCAGCAGAAATAATCTTTTCAAATTATTTCATTGCATCAATTTATATGTTTATTACACCCACAAAAAGTTATAGAAACATCACGTTTAAAATTATTTGTCCAGAAAAACCCTATGCAGAAATGCAAGGGGATTCTGAAGATTTATCATTAACAGGAAGTCTTGCACATGAAGCAAATAAACAAACAATTCAATATGTAAAATCATTAAATAAACCAACAGTAAGCATTTTATTAACCGGCAGACATCTTGTAGACCTCAGGGATTATCTTGATGACTGGGGAAGTATAGTTATTGCCTATCTGCCGGGTTCAGAAGGTGGTCAGGGTATTGCAAATGTTTTAGTTGGTGAAAAGAATTTTGTTGGGAAGTTACCAATGCCATGGTATAATGATGTAAATGATATAAGAAAAGAAAATGCTGAACTATTATTCAAAATTGGTTATGGACTTTCCTATTAGATGATAGCATTTATTGACAGACCCCGTGGTTTTTTAAAACCCTCAGGGTTTATAGACATCAGCGAACTATTATTTCTACTAAAGGTTGAATACAATAAAACTAAAAACATACACATAACTGACTATGAATCAGTATTCTACACTTGCATTATTGAATGAGATGAACAGGGATACAGCGCTTATGTTGATTCAACACTATATTTGATTTTAAAATGATGATTTTGAATCAAAATAAGGGTTGTTTTAATACAAAAAACAACCCTTATTTCAACAATAAAATTCTTTATTTCTTTAACTTTTTAATTTCAACTTCTAATTGATCAACTAATGCGTCAAATTGATTAATTACCGATAAAATTGTTTCTTTTTTAGAAAGATCAACACCTGCTTTTTTTAACTGCTCCATTGGATGATCGTTTCCTCCTGATTTAATTAGTGTTAAATATGATTCTAATGCTGCTTTTTTATCTTTTTTGCTTCCTTCAGTTACGTTTTTATAAATTTGGGCCGAAGATGCAAAACAAGTAGCATATTGATAAACATAATAAGGCATTCCATAAAAATGTGAAATTCTTCCCCAAACATAATTATGGTTTTCGTGTTCTGTTAATACATCGCCAAAATATGCTTTATCAAGCTCTTTCCAAATATCTGCCAACACTTTAGCATTAATAGGTTTACCTTGTTCCGCTAATGTATGTACTTGATATTCATAATCGGCAAATCTGGTTTGACGGAAAAAAGTACCAGAAATACCATTAATAGCCTGTGTCAAAAGAGTTATCCGTTCTTTTGGGTCTTTGGTATTCTCCATCATGTAATCCAAAAGAAGTCTTTCGTTAAAAGTAGAAGCAACTTCTGCAACAAAAATTGTATAATCATGAGTTGCAAAAGGCTGATTCTCGTCAGAGTACCAGGTATGCATTGTATGACCTAATTCATGGGCAAGCGTAAATACATAATCCAAAGTACCATCGTAATTCAGCATCATATATGGGTGTACCCCATAAACACCCGACGAAAAAGCACCGGATTGTTTACCAGGGGTTTCATATACATCTAGCCATCCATTTGACATAGCTACTTTTAATTTTTTCTGATAATCATCACCAAGAGGTTTAACTGCTTCAAAAACAAGCTTTTTTGCATCTTCATATTCGTATGATTTGTTGAAGTCAGTTAAGTTAACCAGCCTATCTGATTTGTAATATTTATCTAAGCCTAAAATTTCTTTTCTAAGTTTAAGATATTTTTGTAAAGATTTTGTGTTTTCTTTAACTATATTAATTAAGTTTAAATAAACTTCTTTTGGGATATTGTTACCTTCCAATGAAGCATCTAATTTAGTTTCGTAATTTCTGGCTCTTGCATTTGCCCAACCGGCTTGAACAACACCATTATAAACAGCAGCATAAGTGTTTTTATTCTCTGAATAAACATCAATCATTGCATCAAAAGCTTTTAGCCTATCTTCCTGATTTTTATTATTTGTAAGAATTTGTTTGTAAACACCATGACTCACTTCATATTCTTTACCATCTGAAAGCTTCACTTTATTAAACTTCACGTCAGTAGTAGAAACAGCATCATAAACACTTGATGCAGACGAACTTGGTTGCCTATAAAATGAAAGCAATTGTTCTTTATCTGCGCTTAATACATGTTTTTGAAGACGGTACATATCCATTAAACCAAATTCAAAATCTTTAAGTTCTGGATTTTCAGCAATCCATTTTTTCATGGTTTCTTCCTTAATTGTAAGCATTTCAGGCGCAATCCATGAAGTTTTAATTCCAAGTTGAGAAAAGAACTGTTGTACTTTCTGTAATTTTGAAAGTAATTCCATATTTTTCGTATCAACAGTGTATTGTAAGGCAACATAAGGATAAACCTTATAAGCACGTTTCATCAATTCTTCTTGCAATTTTTGAAGGGCTATAAGGTTTTTTACATCTTTTGCTAAAGTTCCTTTAAATTTTGGTACTTCGTCAAGTTGAACTGAAAGAGCAGATAATTCTTTTTTCCAGGTTTCCCAATCAGCATAAATATCATTAAAATTCCATTTATACTCTTTGGGAATTTCATCGCGGGAAGCATAGTTTGTTTGTGCCATTGTATTATAAGTTATAGAACTTGCAAAAATGGCCAGTAATAATATTACTATTTCCTTTTTCATAATAAAATAATTTGGTTTTAATTAAAATAATTGAGTTTCGAAATTACGAAATAAAAATACTGTTGTGATTTATTTTTAAATATTTTATAACACATGGTTTTATTTTATACATTTGATTTTTAAAACAGTTTAGAAATTAAAGGTTACAAATTCCTCATTTCTAAAATCTAAGTTCTAAATTCAAACATCTATGCTTAAATCAATGACCGGCTTTGGAAAAGCCATAAGTGAATTCGAAAGTAAAAAGATTACTGTTGAAATAAAGTCTTTAAATAGTAAACAGGCTGATATTAATGCCAAAATCCCATCTCTTTACAAAGAAAAGGAAATGGAATTGCGCAACATGCTTACAAAAACACTTAATCGTGGTAAGATAGAACTATCTGTCTGGATTGACCAAAATGACACGGAAAGAAATATAAAATTAAATAAACCGGTTATTCAAAATTATTATAAACAGCTAGCTGAAATTTCTGAATCTTTGAAAAGAAGTGCAGATAATGAGCAAATCCTTGAGATTATCATGCGTCTTCCTGATGTAATGAAAACAGAAATTAAGGAGTTAGATGAAAAAGAGTGGTTAAGTATAAAACAAGCGGTAGATAAAGCTTTAGTTGAAATACAAAATTTCAGGGAGCAGGAAGGTAGAGTATTGGAAACTGATTTTAATCAACGGATTAAGCAAATTGAAAACCTATTGTCGCAAATTGAGCCTTTTGCTGAAAGTAGAATTGAAAAAATTAAAGAACGTATAAAGCAAAATTTTAAGGAAAACTTAAAAGAAGTGGATGTTGACAATAACCGTTTTGAACAAGAACTTATTTACTATCTTGAAAAACTGGACATTACCGAAGAAAAAGTACGCCTTACCAATCATTGTTCATATTTTATTCAGACAATGACCGAAAATGAATCACAAGGCAAAAAATTAGGTTTTATTGCGCAGGAAATTGGCCGTGAAATTAATACCATTGGCTCAAAAGCAAATAATTCAGATATACAGAAAATTGTAGTCCAGATGAAAGACGAGCTGGAAAAAATTAAGGAACAGGTGTTAAACGTATTGTAGCCTCTGTACAAAATTGTAAAATTACCAAATAAGTAAGCAAAATTCTATGGTTTGAATAATTAGTCATTTTGCTGCGCTGTCATTAATTGTCATTTGCTTTGCTGTCATTGGTCGTTTCGCGTAGCCGTCATTTTTTGTCGTTTTCTTTCTTCATAATAAAATCTACTAAAACCCACATAAGTTTGCTGCCAATGAATAAATAGCTCTTTCCAATTGCTTTTCATTCGTATTTTTCAAAAAGTAACAACCAATGACAATCGAATGACTACAAAATGACCACCTAATGTCTTAATGGCCAATGACTAATGGCTAATACACTAATGACCAATTTAATACCCTGCTGCTTGTCCATCTTTCCTGGACTCCGAAGCACCATAAAAAACTTTATTTTCGGCATCATACATAATGGCCTGATAACCACCATATCCACCAAGCCCCCATTTTACCTGATGCCCCATTTTCATTAATTCACGGATTACTTCGTAAGAAATACCACTTTCCAGTTCCAGCCAGCCGGCATCTTTCATTTTGCCATAATCCGGTTGTGATGATCCTGTATGCCTTATACGAGGAGCATCACCAGCTTCCTGTAAGTTCATTCCAAAATCAACCATATTTACAATAATTTGTGCATGGCCTTGCGGTTGCATAGCCCCACCCATTACACCAAAACTCATATAAGGTTTACCATCTTTGGTAATAAAAGCCGGAATAATGGTATGAAATGGTCTTTTACGGGGTTCGTAAACATTTTTATGTCCCTCTTCCAAAGAAAACAATTCGCCCCTATCCTGTAACATAAAACCTAAACCCGTTGGGATCATGCCGGAGCCCATTCCGCGATAATTACTCTGAATTAATGAAACCATGTTTCCATCTTTATCAGCCACCGTCAGATAAATAGTATTCCCCTGTTCCAATTCACCAGCATCGTATTTTCTTGAAGCCCTATCTTTATTTATTAGTTTGGATCTATCCTTAGCATATTCTTTTGAAACTAATTTAGCTACGGGCACTTTGCTGAATTTCATATCAGCATAATATTTTGCCCGGTCTTCAAAAACCAGCTTTTTTGCCTCTGTAAATACATGGATATATTCTTTTGAACCAAAGCCCATGCTTTTAATATCATATTGTTCCAGGATATTTAAAATTTGTAAGGCTGCAATTCCCTGTCCGTTAGGCGGGATTTCCCAAACATCATAACCCCGGTAATTTGTTGAGACAGGTTCAACCCATTCTGCATTATATTCAGCTAAATCAGCGTAAGACAAAAATCCATTTTGCTCTTTGATAAAATTTGCTATTGTTTTGGCAATATCTCCCTTGTAGAAAATATCTCTTCCACCTTTGGCAATTTTTTCCAGGGTATTTGCTAAATCATGGTTTTTAAAAATCTCACCTTTTTTGGGTGTATGTCCATTTGGCATGTAAGTTTCTTCAAATCCGGGGTATTTTTTAAGAAATTTTTCACTTCGTCCCATATAATAAGAAATAAGTTCAGTCATTGGAAACCCATTCCTCGCATAATCAATGGCCGGTTGCAATATTTTGTTCATCGGTATTTTGCCAAACTTTTTATGCATTTCAAACCAGCCATCAACTGTTCCTGGAACAGTTACTGGCAAAGGGCCAAAAGCAGGTATTTTTTTGTATTTATTCTTTTTAAAGAATTTCAAATTTAAATCTTTGGGCGACCATCCACTTGAATTTAATCCATACAGTTTTGCAGTTTTTGCATCCCAGATAATGGCAAATAAATCACCACCAATTCCGTTACCTGTTGGTTCAACCAAACCCAATACTGCATTTGCGGCAATAGCTGCATCAATGGCATTACCACCTTGTTTTAATATGTCGATTGCAACCTGTGTAGCTAATGGTTGACTGGTTGCAGCCATACCATTTTGGGCAATTACCTCAGAACGTGTGGAAAAAGGTTTACCTGTTATTCTGTCCTGGGCATTTATATAATTAGTTAAACATAATAAGATAATTATTAAATTTAATTTTTTCATATTAAATAGTTTTTTGTGCTAAAATAAATATTTTCACTCCTATAAAACAATAATAAGCATACAAATAAATTATCATTACAACAGAATATCATAACTTTTTCAAACAGGTGCTTTATATCTTCTCCAAAACCTGTATTTTGTTAATGATGTATAGGCAATAAGCTTATTAAAAAATTTAAACCGCATTAAATAATGCAAGAATCTATAAGCGAGATATATAATTAATAAACCACCTGCAAACTCAACAAAATAATATAATATATCCGCCCGGGAAGTGCCTTTTTGAATATTCCAAAATTCATTTTTAACCGCCTGATTTACTGCCAACATAGGCAACACCGAAAATGCCACCCACCATATCAAAAAAGTAAAAGAATGTGCTGTTTCAATTGCCCTTTGTGGACAATAATTCATACAATGCATGCAACTTTCACAATCAAAAGTCCAATATAATTGGTCATTTATTTTTTCAATGGCATTTACCGGACAATTTTTTTGACACAATCCGCAGTTTGTACAAGCATCAGTAGAAATAAAGGTTTTAGCTATTACAAATCGTCCAAAAAAATAATAGGCTAGTGAAATAGGACTAATTGCTAAATCTATTGGTAAAGAAAGCAAAGCTTTGTACACTTTTTTTCCATTAAGGATTTTGTTGGCAAAGCTCTTTGTAATCTTTTCACATCTTTCAAATATTGAATGAATTACTTTTTTCCGTAATCCTGGGTGCAATGATATCCAATTAGAAGGTAGATCCATGGGTTGCATACCAACCACTTTATACCCTTTTAGTTTTAAATAAATAGTAGGTAAAATTTGTGCTACCCCACTTAAACCTGGAAGAAATATCTTGTACAATTTCATTCCGGCACGGGTATTTAGAATAAAAAAATCAGCATTATTTACTTTAGGAAAATTGTAAATAAACTTGAGCATGATGGGTGGTAAATTAAAACCATGCGTAGGTGAACATAAACCAATCAAAGTTCTTTGTTCAAGATATGGTGTTTTTTTAAATTTGAAACCATTAATATTAATAAGCTCAACATCTATGCTTTGCTCCTTAGCAACATCAATTATCCATTCTGAAGCCCTTTTTGCA
Source organism: Bacteroidota bacterium (assembly GCA_039714415.1). Taxonomy (GTDB): domain Bacteria; phylum Bacteroidota; class Bacteroidia; order Bacteroidales; family NBLH01; genus NBLH01. The sequence continues at coordinate 7,695 of JBDLJL010000009.1, read as the reverse complement.
TTACCAGTACCTGAAAAATAATAAACAATAAGTTTTTTGTAAGCTATCATACTGTCAAACAATTAATACACTGACAAAATGAATATACAAGACAATTCGATAATTAATCGCCAAATGTCCACTTAAACCTTTTTTTTATTTCTTCAATTGCGCTATTCGTTTTGTCGGCATTTGATAAATCTTCTTTTGAAGCAATATAAATTTGAACTAAAGTTTGTTTATCATTTTTTGCTGAAATCCATAATCGAACAAAAGTTGGATTAATATTCATACTTGCTGAATGAATAACAGATTCAAATTCAGTTATCTGATTACTGATTTTTTCTTTAATGAAACTTTCATGAAATATCTCATCTTCAATACTATTCAGAACATATTCTACATCTTCATCAATAACAATTTGGCTTTTGGCATCATTCATTTCGGCCAATGCACCTAAAGTGAAAGAGACAATCCCTGTTGTTGAATTACGTGTAATTTTAGTGATTTTTTTAGCGAGTTCTACACTTGTTAAAGGATCGTCAAAGTTCTTATTAATCATAAATTAAAAAGTTAGGTATTAAAATAATTTATTCTTTAAATATAGCAATTTATTTTACAATACAGCACCTACAATTATCCCAAATAAGTTTAATGTATTTAAGGAAGAAGATAAAATTGTTGACTTACTGCATAAGGAATTTTCTTTTGATTAAGGAAACATAAACTTTGATATTAGTATTTCCCATTACTCACTTTCAATCACCATAAATTCTTTCAAAACTCTCACTATATCAAGAACTTCAGAAAGGTATTGTTCATTAATTGTAGCAAGTTTCATAATATCAGAAATACTTTTAAATTCTGCACCCGGAAAAGGAAGGTTGTAAAGAAATGTGCCCTGCGCAACGGTAAGATTAATTTTGCGTTCTTTTACTTCTCGCCCCTCACCTATCCAAACAGAAATATTGCTGAAATAAGAACCATTCCTTGCTGTTGAGAATTTAGCTTCTGAATTTTTAAATTCCCTGATTTTTAATGATAATTCATTATTATTACTTTGGTCTGTGTTCAATGTATTCAAATTAATTTCCATAGATATATTCATTTTTTTTAATGTATATCTAAAATAAGGGCGTTTTTTTTCATACACTTCTTTCTTTTCAAGAATATCAAGCGTAAACATTGCTTCCAGAAACTCCTGAACAGTCCTTATATGCAAATTCAATCTTGATGCGGCCTCAGAAGCTGATATATTATGATAGGATACCAGAAGCCTGAAAATACTTTCTGCGTAATCCTTGGATAAGTATTGACCCAGAATAGCCGCTTTTTTAAAGTCTATTATCATTTAACTGAATATATTAATTTTGAGATTATTCATTTTATCAATAATTCTTACCTGCTGCCCTTTACTATATAAATGAATAAATTCGATCATTACATTACTAAGCGATTTGCAAAGATGATCAAATGCCAGATCTTCTTTGTAATCCAGGTAATCTTCCTTAGAAACATTAACTGAAACATTGCCATCAAAACTGAATGCCACCCATGTTTTATCTAAATAATTATACCTGGGTGATAATAATGATAGTTCTTTTTTATACTTAATCGGAACAAAAACAATTCGTTTTTTCTCCCAATAAGTTAATCCAAGAAGATTCTTTTCAAAAAATTTTGAAAAAGCAATAATGTTATTTTTTGAATAATCAATTTTACCAATTGGTAGTGGTCGTTCAGTAAAACTTCCTTTATCTGCTTCAATATTTTGGGCTGCCAACTCTAGGATCTCTGTTCCCCGCCATTTAAGTTTACGAGTAAACATTAAATACAACAACCAAAAGAAAAATATGAAGATAAACAGAAATGCCAGCTTTGATCCAGTTGCTAATTCAATCTTTTGACCCGGAACAACATCATTTGAAAATAAAATAAAAAACGTCCCTAACGAAATCATATACAAAGCAGAAACCAAACTACCCGTGTGTTTTGTCCTGATGTAGGAATAAGAAATAAAAAGTGCATATATTATCATTATGATTCCAAGGAACTTAAGCCCAATCATTAAATCCCAAAAAATTGCAGTAATTGCAAAAATAATTAAGGAAATAAACGCAGGCAATAAACCTACAACACTCATACCCTGCTTAATTTTTCTTTCGTTAGTAATCATTTTTTAATTTAATTTAAGCATTAATAAAATAATGGTAGAAAGAAGTGCTAAATTTATAGTTATAATCCAAAAATAGTACAGTACCCCTACCTTTCCAGTTTCCGCCCTAGTCATTCTCTTATACTTACTAACATAGGAGAATATAAACAAACGGATTAATAATAAATTGGTATTTTCACCTTTTCTATCTAAATAAGCGTAAATCATTAAAGAACAAATGACATAAAGCGAAGCAAAAAATAAAATTGAAAAAATCAATATGTTTTCCATGTCATTTACATTATTAGTAAAACAACAATTTACGATAAGCTCTATAAATACTAAGTAAAAACATTAATTCTCAAATTATCCATCTTATCCATTACCCGAATTTTTTCACCTTTCAGAAATAGTTCAATAAAATCTGTCATAACATCACTCATTGACTGACTAAGTTGATGTAGGGATAAGTCCTCCTTATATTCCAGATAATCTTCTTTTGATATAAAAGTGGATATTTGACCATTAAAATCAATACTTACCCAGGTTTTTTCCACATAATTAAGGTTTGGGTTAAAAAGAACAGAGAATTCTTGTCCCATACGAACAGGAATAAAATATATCGTATTGTCCTTGGTTTTAACCAAGCCCAACAAGTTTTTTCGAAAGAAGTTTACAAACTGATCAAGTTCCTCTTTATTATACACTACTTTACCTGTTGGTTGAGGTCTATCGGTGTATGTACCTGGGTGTTTTTCTACATTGATTGCTGCCAACTCAAGAATTTCCCTCCCCCTCCATTTCATTTTTTTTGTGAACATAAGATATCCTGACCAGATAAGAAAAAAGGTCATATTAATAGTTAGAAATAAAAATACAGCATGGCTTATATATTCCGGACCTTTTGGATTTGCCACAATAAAAAATGCTGTAAATAACTGAAAAAAAAGTATTACCCAGTAATCAGAATTCTGTGTTAAAACGTACAAATAAAAAGTACTTATCGCGTACATAGCATAAACAAAAGATAAAGTATAAAATGCCATACTTAATCCACCCAAGGCAAAAAATAAGCCAAACAAGAATAAGGCAATTACCGGTTGTGCGAGTCCAACTATTGACTTGTCCGACTTTAATTTTCTCTGATTGTTCATTTTAAATCTTTTTTAAATTTTACTTTACGAAGTAATAAAATGGAATCATTTGTTCATCATTCATACACTTCATTTTTTATACACTATACAAATTTATGTCATAAAATTGGAAAATCAAAATTATTTTTGAATTATTTTTAGGGTTCTTTAAACTTTCTTAATTTTATAAATGCTCAAAATAGGAGTTCAAATGGCTGTACTGTATAAAACAAAATATTTTCAAAACAGGAATAAATGGCGCCAGTGGCTCATTGAAAATCATTCACTAGCAAATGGGATTTGGTTTGTTTACTATAAAAAACATACAGGCAAACCAAGTGTAAGTTATACCGAATCGGTGGAAGAAGCTTTATGTTATGGTTGGATTGACAGCACCAAAAAACGACTGGATGATGAACGATACGTTCATAAATTTACACCACGAAAGAACAAAAGTAATTGGTCAGAAACAAACAAAAATTTAGTAGAAAAGCTCATTGAAGAAGGAAAGATGACCGATGCCGGCATGAAAAAAGTAATTGCAGCAAAACAAAATGGCGAATGGGATAAAAAAGATATAAAAAACAGTGATTTTAGTTTTTCTACAGATATACTCTGCAATTTCCAATTGAATAAAAAGGCTTTTCAGTTTTTTCAGAAATTAAGTTCAAAACAAAAAGCACAATATACTGCCTGGATTATGAGTGCAAAAAAAGAAGAAACCCGGATAAACAGGCTCAAAAAGTTAATAACTGAATTAGAAAAAGGTAATAAGTTGAATTTAATGTGATTAATAGACAAAATTCCGGTATTTGATTCTATATTTTATTGATGCAGAGAATTGTATAAATCATAAAGGACTGTCTCTTCTTTTCTAATCCTCATTGACAGTTTTGAACAGAAACTATCAAAATCTTTCTCAAACTCCATCCCCTCGCCACCCTGAGTGTACTTATCAAAAAAATCAATCGCTAATGCTGAAATTTTGTCCATATCATCAGCAAATGATTTTAATGTTTGTTTTATATACACATTTTTTTTTGCTGCCTCCTTTAAAAATGGATAGATGTATTCATCTTCTTTTTTGAGATGATCTAAAAGATATTGTTTTACAGCCAATAACTCGTTTTGACCCTTTTTTGAACCTATGCCTAATTCATTTACCTTATTAAAGGTTTGGACAATTTTTTTATGTTCAGCTTTTAGCTCTTTTATTAAATTTGTTTTCACAAGAATTGTTTTAATCTCTTATTTCTTTTTTTTATTAACCACCTTGAGGCTTTCAACATGATTTAAACGCAAATTAATTAACTCATCCAATTTTTCTATAAGTTCATCATTATTTTTCACTTCTGCTAGTTCACCACTATTCTCAATAATATTTGCTACCTGTTCAATCTTTTCTTTTAAAAAGTTAAACAAGTAAACCAAACGTTCTTTATCCGAACTTTGCCAATATTCACCTTCGTCTATAACTTTAAGATTAGTAATATATACTTTCTTAATATATCTCAGTAATTTTATAATAACAATATGGTCTTCCGGTGTAGCATATTGAGTTTTAGTGGCTACATATAACTGGTTTTTGTCATCATAATCAAAATATTGCAATGCAACCGGATGCCGTAAATTACCATCCTCATCAAATATAAAACTCAGCATTTCACAGCCCTTTGCAGTTGTCATAACAATTCCATATAAAGGCGGAACGGTGTCTTTATCCTCTTTGTATTTTTCAATGAGCGTGTAGTCCCACCCCATATCTTTAGAAATGTCCTCAAGTTCGTTTACTAATTGAGTAATTTTTTCCTTGCTATTTAAACTTCCCTGGTAATGAATTGTTAAACCCATAAATTGTAATATTTTGAAACTTTTTTAACAAATTTAATGAAAGAATTCAATATTATTCCTGATTTTTGTTCAGATTGTAACTTATATCCCAAATGCATAGCAGGTTGCCTTGCTGCATCTGAACAAATGGGGCTTTCGCTAAATGCTGTTGATCCTATTATTGAACTTTCAGGTTTTACCCCAGAACTTTCGAAACAATAAATTTTCTTATTTTTTCTGCTTTATCCTTCCCAATTCCCGGTACTTCCCTCAATTGTTTTTCTGTAGCTGAAATTATTTTTTCAATGGTACCAAACTGTTTTAATAACTCAGTTGCAATTTTGGGCCCTACCGAAGGTAATCCCTGTAAAAAATAAAGTTGTTTTTTAGTAATCGTTTTTGGTTTATATCCCGTTCTTTGAAACATAAACTTTTCCTGAAGGTTTTGCTTTGCTGCCAGGATTAACATCTCTGCTGTTTCAAATTTATCGGCAGAAAAAACTATCGGTATTTGCCATGATAAGGAAACAGACAGTAAAGCACCCCTTACTGCCTGACGACTAATATCATGTTTTGTTTTATATGGATTTCCTTCAATCAGCAGGATTTGATGGTAATTTGTTTTTTTCAGGTTTGCACATTGTTTAAACAGACGGTTTTGCATTAATGATAATACAAAATCTTCCTTGGTTTTTCGTTCAATAATTATTTCACCATTTAATAAATAATCGCCTCTTTTTAAAACCTGTACTATTGTTTTTATACCTGATTCTAACAATAATTGTGGTATTCCTGATGCGTTTTCACGAAAATCAGCAATAATAGTGATATTCTTTTCAACATCAGGCATCTAAACTCAAAATTTATGATTGATTTCCTACCATGTTTCTTTATCACCATTTATTCCACACTTATAAATCATAATTAATCATATTCACTAACGCAAAGACTTACCAAGTTCTAAAAACTTTGCAAGTCTCCACATTTAGTATTATTCAATATACATTAGGCAACCTCTAAATATCCTAACTTCTTCGTTACTCTGATTTTTTAAGACATTCATTTACAGAAGTAAAATCAAGCCTAAAAAAATCAGAAAGCCTCGAATTTTGAATTTTTAGAGACCACCATTAATCATTATTCATTCCTCAGGCATCCCACTTTCCATTTTTACGTAATTTTTCCACAATTACATCAGCTTCTTTTGTCAGCTCAATTTTATCAACTTTCGTTGTCCTTGTAATGGGAAAAGGTTTATCAGCAGGCCATATTTCAATATGTTGTGGCCGTTTATAAGCTGCAATATCCTTGCAATATTCCATAATCTCTTCAGCTTTTAATTCAACATCTGCCTTTGGTTTAACAAAAGCAAAAATACCTTCGTCGAAGATTTTATGTTTAACACCTACCACATCAACCTGGTCAACTTTTGGATGTTCTGCAATAAATGCCTGCACTTCGTCAGGAAATACCTGGTAACCTTTTTGTTTAATAATAAATTTAGCCCTGCCTGAAAGGTACATGGCACGATAAGTTCCCATATCTTTAAAATATCCCAGGTCTCCACTATACAAAATACCCTCTTTTGAGATTGCTTTTGCCGTTGCCTCAGGGAAATTATAATATTCCATAAATACAATTGGCGGGTGATAGCAAATTTCACCATTTTCACCATCAGGAAGTTCCTCACCAGCTGTACCGTCCTCGTTCATTGGCTTACGTATAGATACCTTTGCCAAATCCTCAAAATAACGCCCGACTTGCCCGGCCATTTCTTCAACAGAAATACCTTGTGGAGTAAAAGTCGTAAAACCAGCTGTTTCTGTCATGCCCATACCTGTCCCAAATCTAGGAGCCATTGATTTTAATTTAGTCAAAAACTCTACATCAACAGCCGAACCTCCATATACAGCAAATTTTAAACTGGACAGGTCATATTTATCATAATCCGGATCTGCCCACATCATCCTGAACTGTGTAGGGATTTGCCCCAAGACGGTTACTTTATGTTTTTCTATTGCTTTTAATGAGCCTTCCACAGTAAATACCTTAACAAATACTGCTGTTCCGCCCATAAACATCATGGTTAAAAATGTTTCCGTTATACATGCAACATGACTTGGTGGCAAGTTAACCAGTATACTATCGTTTTGCCCCATGCCTGCCCCTTCAGCAAGGATTTTATTTTGTACAATCACATTTTCATGGCTCATTAATGCAGGTTTGGGTGAACCTGTTGTTCCGGTGGTAAAAATTATAATTGCAGGAGATTTAATGTCAATAGAATTATACACTTTTTTTAAGCCACCGGAAATAATATCTTTTAATTTTAACCAAACCAACTTTGGTTTCGACATCATCCCTTGTATGGTAATTGCACCTTCAATTGCTTGTTCTTTAGTTGGGTCTGCTAACACTTGGATCAAATAATCGACATAATCACAATTGTCCCGAACGTATTCGCCTATTTCATTAAAGTCAATTATAGGGGTTTTTCCATGAATGAAGAACATTTTGGGTTTAATCTTATCTAAATCCCTACGTACTTCCTCCTTTTTTAACCTCAAGTCTAAAGGGGCGAATATTGCACCTATTTTT